>JADFAM010000008.1 GCA_015665265.1 Flavobacterium sp. | reverse complement strand
TGTTTCAGCATTATTAGAGTAAATTATTTTTTTTGTTCTTATTGTCTTTAGTGTTCTAGCATCCATACCGTAGTCAAAAGAAACATCTTTACCTTTCCAAATAAAATAAACAACAAGGCTACCAAAGAAAACACCTATGATATAATAAATAAAACGCTTGAATAAATTCATGTTGCAAAATTAGAGGTAATTTTTAAATATTAAGATGAATTTTCTAAAGAAATAGTTTTAAAATAGTAATAAAGAAAAATATTAGAAAGTATTACAAGAGTAACAAATTAATATCTCTAAAAGGAAGATCAAACCAAGTTGCTACAGTTTTATTGATTAAAACTCCACGATAAAAATACATCCCATTTCGTAAACTTTTATCAAATCTAGCTGCATTTTCAAAGCCACCTGATTCTGCAATATCAAGTAAGTAAGGTGTAAATAAGTTACTTATGGCAAAAGATGCTGTTTTGGAGTATCTAGAGGGAATGTTTGGGACACAGTAATGAATAACACCGTGTTTTTTAAATGTTGGTTTTGAGTGAGAAGTGATTTTTGATGTTTCAAAACAACCTCCACGATCAATACTTACGTCAACAATTACTGCACCATCTTTCATTGTCCTAACGATATCCTCTGAAACAATAACAGGTGATCTATCCTTACCACGAATAGAACCAATGGCAATATCACATCTTCGTAAAGATTTTGCGACTGTTTTTGGTTGAATAGTTGATGTGTAAATTGGTGTATGTAAACTTTGTTGAAGTTTTCTTAGTCTAGTAATTGAATTGTCAAAAACCTTTACTCTCGCTCCTAAACCAAGCGCTGATCTTGCAGCAAATTCTCCTACACTTCCTGCTCCTAAAATAACTACATCGGTTGGAGGTACACCCCCAATATTACCTAACAGAAGACCATTACCTTTATTAATATTACTCATTAACTCAGAGGCTATCAATATAGAAGCGGTTCCTGCTATTTCACTTAATGATTTTAAAACTGGATACACACCATGTTCATCTTTAATATAGTCAAAAGCTACAGCAGTTATTCTTTTTTCAATTAAAGCTTCAAAATATTGTTTGGATTGAGTTTTTAATTGAAGAGAGGAAATTAAAACACTTTGAGGAGTCATGAGTGCTATTTCGTCTAGTGTAGGTGGAGCTACTTTTAAAATTATATTACAATTAAAAACTTCTTTGGTATTGTATGATATTTTTGCACCTGATTCAGAATATTCACTATCACTATAATTAGATCCATCTCCAGCACTAGATTGAATAATAATCCTATGACCTTGGGATGTTAGAGCTGATACAGCATCTGGGGTGAGACATATTCTTTTTTCTTCAAAAAGAGTTTCTTTTGGTAAACCAATAAATAATTGTCCTTTTTGCTTTTTAATCTCTAACATTTCTGTTTGAGGAATTAATTCCTCTTTGCTGAATGGAGAAAATGCACTCATGTGAATTAGTTTATTTGAATGTTGCGTTGTCCGTCTTCTAAAACAGTTAAATAGACATTAACATTTTCTAAAGGTAATAAATTCTCAACAACTGAGGGCCATTCTATCAAACACCAGTGGTTTGAGTCAAAATAATCTTCTACACCAATGTTGTATGCCTCCTCTTCATTATCAATTCTATAAAAATCAAAATGAAAAATAGTTTCATCATTAGATGTTATGTATTCATTAACAATTGAAAATGTAGGAGAGCTTATTAAATCTTCAGTTCCTAGAATTTTACAAATTTCCTTAATTAATGTAGTCTTACCAACACCCATATCTCCATGAAATAAGATAATTTTACTAGTAGACTTTTTTATAATTTCTTCAGCAATTATAGGTGCTTCTGATAATAAGAAATTTTTATTCATATAAAGAATTATTTAGGATGGTAGACTGCAAAGGGTATGATCATTTCTTCTAAAGATACACCTCCGTGTTGATACGTATTCTTATAATAATTCACAAAATGATTGTAATTGTTTGGGTAGGCAAAGAATAAATTTTCTTTTGCAAAAATAAACGGACTATTAAAACTGATACTAGGTAAGGAAATGTCTTTAGGATTCTTAACAGCGAATACATCTTTGTCATTGTAGGACAAACTTTTTCCTGTTTTATATCTCAAATTTGAACTAATATTTTTATTTCCAATAACCTTAGTAGGATGTTTACAATTAATGGTTCCATGATCTGTAGTAATAATTAATTTTTGACCAAGTTCTTGAGCTTTTTGTATTATTTCAAATAATGGAGAGTTTTTAAACCAGCTAGCTGTTAAAGATCTATATGCTTTATCGTCTCCTGCTAACTCTTTAATGACCTCCATCTCAGTTTTAGAATGTGACAAAATATCTACGAAATTATACACCAATACAGTAAGATCATTTTGCTTTGTTCCGTTGTAGTTTGTTGCTAAATCTTTACCATCTTTCAATGAAACAATTTTATAATATTCGTGATGTATATTTAAGTTTAATCTTTTTAATTGAGCAATCAGAAAATCATTTTCAAACATATTTTTCCCTCCTTCATCAGTATCATTTTTCCATAGTGTTGGATGCATTCTTTCCATCTCTAGGGGCATTAGCCCAGAAAATATAGAATTTCTTGCATATTGAGTGGCCGTAGGAAGTATACTACAATATGAATGCTCTTCTTCTTTCTTGAAATAATTATTGATAAATGGTTCTAATATTCTAAATTGATCATATCTTAAATTATCAATTACTACCCAAAGCACCCCATTTTTATGAGATAAATTTGGAACAACATAATTTTTAAAAAGGGTATTAGAGAAGGTTGGTTTATGGTTAGTTGAATTTATGTAATCTTGATAGTTTTTTTTAATGAATTTATAAAACAAATTATTAGCTTCAGATTTTTGACTTTCCAGTATTTCAAGCATACCATTGTCATTAATATCATCTAACTCCAATTCCCAATGAATTAATTTTTTATATATATCACACCAGTCTTCATAGGAATTTACAGACATTAATTCCATAGATATTTTACGGAATTCTTGTTGATAGTTAGAAGTAGTTTTTTCAGATATCAATCTTGAATTATCTAAATTTTTCTTTAAACTAAGTAAAATTTGGTTGGGATTGACAGGCTTTATTAAATAATCTGAAATTTTAGATCCTATGGCCTCCTCCATAATATACTCTTCCTCACTTTTTGTAATCATTACTACAGGAACGGAAGATTTTATTTGTTTGATAGCATTTAAAGTTTCTAACCCATTTATTCCAGGCATATTTTCATCTAAAAATATGATATCAAAATTTGATTCTTCAACCAAATCAATGGCATCTGTACCATTTGTACAGGTAGATACTTGATACCCTTTTTGCTCAAGAAAAATAATGTGAGGCTTTAATAAGTCAATTTCATCGTCAACCCATAAAATTTGAATACTATTCATAAAATTAATTTCATTTCTTATAAAACGTTAAAAGTATTTATTTGTTATGGTTTCAATGCCCAGAAAATGATAAAATATTCCTAATAATCATATAAACTACTTTGTAAAGAGTAAATTTAATCTTTAGTTTGTATTTTAATAGCTAAAAACACAACTTGAAAAATTATCCTACCAATAAATTAAAAATTTTAAACGATCCAATATATGGATTTATAAGAATTCCTAATAGTTTAATTTTTGATATTATTGAACATCCGAGTTTTCAACGATTGAGAAGAGTTTCTCAGATGGGATTTTCAAATTTAGTATATCCAGGTGCTAATCATACCCGTTTTCATCATGCCTTAGGCTGCTTGCATTTAATGCAAAAGACAGTTAATGTTTTAAGAGTAAAGGGTATTAATATATCTGAAGATGAAGAAAATGCACTTTATATTGCTATTCTTCTTCACGATATAGGTCATGGCGCATTTTCTCATGCTTTGGAGCATAGTATAGTTACTGGAATTACCCACGAAGAGATTTCATTAAAATACATGCACCAACTTAACAAAGAGTTTGATGGTCAATTAGATTTAGCCATATCTGTTTTTAATGGGGAGTATCATCGAAAATTTCTTCATCAATTAATTACAAGTCAATTAGATATAGATAGACTAGATTATCTAAAAAGAGATAGTTTTTATACGGGTGTTGCTGAGGGTAACATAAGTTCTGATAGGCTAATAGCAATGATAAATGTTGTAGATAATGAGCTAGTCATTGAAAAGAAAGGGATTTATTCAGTTGAAAAATTTTTGATAGCGAGAAGACTAATGTATTGGCAAGTTTATTTACATAAAACAAGTTTAGTTGCTGAATATATGTTAGTTAATATTTTAACTAGGGCAAAAGAGCTGGCTAATCAGGGAGTTGAGTTGTTTGGCAGCTCTTCTTTAAAGTTTTTCTTATACCATAAAACTCATAAAAATAATTTTGATAATAAGGTGTTAAATCTATTTTCAGAATTGGATGATTATGATGTGCTCTCTGCCATAAAAGAATGGACAAACCATCCTGATAAAATCTTATCTAAATTATCTTTAATGATTGTAAATAGAAATCTTCTTAAAATTGAAATGTTTGATGAAGAAGTTTCTAAAGACCACATATCTACTATCATCAATAAATTCATTAAAATATCAGAAATCTCTTTAGAGGAGGCTAATTATTTTGTTTTTAGCGGAAAAATTTCAAATCAGGCATATAATAAAAATCAACCAATTAAAATTGCAAGCAAAAATGGTGCTATTGAAGATATAGTAAATGCATCAGACCAACTTAATCTTCAAGCACTCTCTAAACCTGTAAATAAGTATTTTTTATGTTATCCAAAGGACACGAATTAGCCCAATCATCCATTTTTTTATACTTTTGCAAAAGATGAAATTTACAGCCAAACAAATTGCTAAAATATTAGATGGTGAAATTGAGGGTAATCCAGAAGCAGAAGTTTCTAAATTATCAAAAATTGAAGAAGGTGAAAAAGGATCCCTGTCATTTTTATCTAACCCCAAATACAACTCATATCTTTATACAACAAAAGCTACTATTATTATTGTAAATCATACGTTTAAATTAGATAAAGAGGTTTCTTCAACTCTAATTAGAGTTAAAGATGCTTACACTTCTTTTTCCAAATTATTAGAGTTTTATAATCAGGTTAAGAACAATAAGGAAGGTAGAGAAAACCCACATTATATATCAAAAACTGCAAAAATTGGAGCCAATGAATACATTGGTGCTTTCAGTTATATAGGCGAAAATGTTGTTATTGGTACTAATGTAAAAATATATCCGAACTCATATATTGGTGATAATGTTATTATAGGAGACAATTGTTTAATTTTTTCTGGTGTGAAAATTTATTCTGAAACAGAAATTGGTAATGATTGTACTTTTCACTCAGGATGTGTTATTGGTTCTGATGGTTTCGGTTTTTCTCCTAATGAGAAGGGAGAGTTTACTAAAATTCCTCAAATTGGAAATGTAGTCATTGAAAATAATGTAGATATTGGATCTAGTTCAACAATAGATAGAGCTACTTTAGGATCTACTATTCTTAGAAGTGGAGTTAAGTTAGACAATCAAGTACAAATTGCTCATAATGTTGAGATAGGAAAAAATACTGCCATAGCAGCTCAATCTGGTGTAGCTGGATCTACAAAAGTAGGAGAGGGATGTATGATAGGGGGGCAAGTAGGTATATCTGGACATTTGAATTTAGGTAATTATTTAAAAATACAGGCTCAATCAGGAATTTCCAAAAATTTAAAAGACTATGAAGTAGTTCAGGGATCTCCTGCATTTGGATATTCTGATTACAACAAATCGTATGTTTATTTTAAGAACTTACCAAAGTTAGCAAATAAAATAACTGAAATAGAAAAGAAAATTAATACTCAAAATTCAAATGATGAGTAAAAAACAAAAAACAATACAAAAAGAGGTAAGCCTAACAGGTGTTGGATTACATACAGGGAATAATGTAAAAATGACATTTAAACCAGCTCCAGAAAATCATGGTTTTGCGTTTAAAAGAGTTGACTTAGAAGGTTGCCCAACAATTGAAGCTAGAGCTGAATTTGTCGTAAATACTCAAAGAGGAACCAATCTTGAAAAAAATGGAGTGCTTATTCAAACTTCTGAACATGTATTGGCCGCAGCAGTTGGTTTAGATATTGATAACCTAATAATAGAAATAAATGCATCTGAACCCCCTATAATGGATGGTTCTTCTAAATTTTTTGTAAAAGCACTAGAGAAAGCTGGAATAACAGAATTAGATGCTGAAATTGAAGAATATATTGTAAAGGAAATAATCTCATATAAAGACGATTTTACTGGAAGTGAAATTATATTAATGCCTTCAGATGAGTATCAAATTACAACTATGGTTGATTTTGGAACAAAAATTCTTGGTACTCAAAACGCCACATTAGACAATATTCTTGATTTTAAAAATGAGATTGCAGATGCAAGAACTTTTAGTTTTCTTCATGAAATTGAAATGTTGTTAGAAAATGATTTAATTAAAGGAGGTGACTTAAATAATGCTATTGTTTATGTAGATAAAGAATTATCTGAACCTACTATGAATAAATTAAAAAAGGCATTCAAAAAAGATAATATTAAAGTCAAATCTAACGGAATTCTTGATAATTTAAATTTACATTGGGCTAACGAAGCTGCAAGACATAAGCTTCTTGATGTAATTGGAGATTTAGCATTAACGGGTACTCGAATTAGAGGAAAAGTTATTGCAAATAAACCAGGTCACCAAGTAAATACTCAATTTGCTAAAAAACTAGCTAAAATTATAAAGCAGGAAAAAAGAAATAAGATTCCACAAATAGATTTAAATCAAACTCCATTAATGGATATTCATCAGATCATGGAAATTTTACCTCATAGGCCTCCATTTTTATTAGTAGATAGAATTTTGGAATTATCTGATAAACACGTTGTGGGAATGAAAAATGTAACCATGAACGAAGATTTTTTTATTGGTCATTTTCCTGGATCACCTGTTATGCCTGGAGTTTTACAAGTTGAAGCTATGGCTCAATGTGGTGGGATTTTAGTATTAAGTACTGTTCCTGATCCTGAAAATTACTTAACATATTTCATGAAAATGGATAAAGTTAAATTCAAACAGAAAGTTTTACCAGGGGATACATTGATTTTTAAAAACGAATTAATAACCCCGATAAGAAGAGGTATTTGCCATATGCAAGCCTATGCTTATGCTAATGGAAAATTAGTAGCTGAAGCAGAGTTAATGGCGCAAATTTCAAAGATAAAATAATTATGAATCAACCACTAGCATATGTTCATCCTCAGGCTAAAGTTGCACGAAACGTTGTAATAGAGCCCTTTACAACAATACATGCAAATGTTGTTATTGGTTCAGGTACCTGGATTGGTTCTAACGTAACTATAATGGAAGGTGCAAGAATCGGTAAAAATTGTAGAATATTTCCAGGATCTGTTATCTCAGCTATTCCTCAAGATTTAAAATACAATGATGAAGAAACAACGGTATTAATAGGTGATAATGTAACTATTAGAGAGTGCGTTACCATTAATAGAGGAACTTCAGACAGAATGAAAACGGTCATTGGGAATAATTGTTTAATTATGGCCTATTGTCATATAGCCCATGATTGTTTTGTTGGTGATGGTTGTATCTTTTCTAATAACTCAACATTGGCTGGTCACGTAACTATCGGGCACAATGTAGTATTGGCGGGAATGGTTGCTGTTCATCAGTTTGCATCTGTAGGAAATCACGCTTTTGTAACAGGTGGATCACTTGTCAGAAAAGACGTACCACCTTATGTTAAATCTGCAAGAGAACCTCTATCGTATGTAGGAATTAATTCAATAGGATTAAGAAGAAGAGGTTTTTCATCAGAAAAAATTAGAGAAATTCAAGACATATACAGAATATTATTTCAAAAAAATTATAATAACTCTCAAGCTATTCAAATTATTGAAGCAGAGATGGAGGCTACTCCAGAACGAGATGAAATAATTCAATTTATAAAAGACTCTCATAGAGGAATTATGAAAGGTTATTATAAAGCAAACTAATAAATATAAAAAATTAATTAATGGCTACTACATCAGATATTAGAAACGGATTGTGTATTAAATATAATAATGACATCTATAAAATTATAGAATTTTTACATGTAAAACCTGGTAAAGGACCTGCTTTTGTGAGAACAAAGCTAAAGAGTGTAACTAACGGTAAAGTTATTGATAATACATTTCCTGCAGGTAGAAAAATTGAAGATGTAAGAGTAGAAACTCATAAATTTCAATATTTGTATAATGAAGGTGATACATATCATTTTATGAACAATAATGATTATAGCCAAATAGAATTACAAAAAAACACATTAGATGCTCCAGATTTAATGAAAGAAGGTGAAATTGTAACAATTATCATTAATTCAGAAGATGATATGCCATTATCAGTTGATATGCCTGCAAGTGTTATTTTAGAAGTGACACATACAGAGCCAGGAGTTAAGGGGAATACAGCTACTAATGCTACAAAACCTGCTAAAGTAGAATCAGGAGCTACGGTTAACGTACCGTTATTTATCAATGAAGGTGATAAAATTAAAGTAGAAACTACCAAAGGAACCTATCAAGAACGAATTAAAGAATAGTTTTTCTTACAATGAAATTCAAATCTGCACAAACATTACAAGAAATAGCAACCCTTATTGATGCTAGATTTATTGGTAAATCGGATTTTGAAATTACTGGAATCAATGAAATACATGTAGTAGAATCTGGCGATATAGTTTTTGTAGATCATCCAAAGTATTATGATAAAGCTTTAAATTCTAAGGCTACTACTATTTTAATAAATAAAGAAGTTCCTTGCCCTGATGGGAAGTCCTTATTGATTTCTGAAAATCCTTTTGATGATTTTAATAAAATATCAAAACATTTTAGTCCATTTATCAACTCAAGTAAAAGTATTTCAGACTCTGCTAAAATTGATACAGGGACATTAATCCAACCTAATGTTTTTATTGGAAATAATGTTTCCATTGGGAAAAATTGTCTAATACATCCTAATGTTTCCATTTATGATAATTCTATCATAGGAAATAATGTTATAATCCACTCAAACACTGTACTTGGAGCTGATGCATTTTATTACAAAAAAAGATCAGAAGGTTTTGATCAATTAATTTCTGTTGGTAGAGTAGTCCTAAAAGATAATGTTCATATAGGAGCCTCATGTACCATAGATAAAGGTGTTACTGGTGATACTACTATTGGGATAGGAACAAAAATAGATAATCAGGTACATATAGGCCATGATACAGTTATTGGAAAAAATTGTTTAATAGCATCACAAACAGGCATAGCAGGTTGTGTTATTGTAGAGGATGATGTAACCTTATGGGGTCAAGTAGGAACAAATAGTGGTATAAGTATAGGTAAAGGCGCTGTTATATTAGGACAAACGGGTGTTACTAAATCTGTTCCAGGAGGAAAAACTTATTTCGGAACACCTATAACTGAATCCAGAGCTAAATTAAAAGAGATAGCTTATTTGAAGAGATTAATGAAGGAAGAAAAGAAAGGTTAATTTTCCTTTTTTAACATCTAACAATAAAGTATTTTTGTACAAATTTTTAAGAAAAATAAATATAATGAGTGTTTTAGTAAACAAAGATTCAAAAATTATAGTTCAAGGTTTTACTGGTAGTGAAGGTACATTTCATGCAGGACAAATGATTGATTATGGAACCAACGTAGTTGGAGGAGTAACTCCTGGAAAAGGAGGTCAAGAACACCTCGGAAAGCCTGTTTTTAACACGGTTAAAGAATCAGTAGAAAAAGTTGAAGCTAACACCTCTATCATTTTTGTTCCTCCTGCTTTTGCTGCAGATGCAATTATGGAATCTGCTGAGGCAGGTATAAAAGTAATTATTTGTATTACAGAAGGGATCCCAACTGCCGATATGGTAAAAGTTAAGGCATATATACAAGATAAAGATTGTACTTTAGTTGGGCCAAATTGTCCAGGTGTAATCACTCCAGAAGAGGCTAAAGTTGGTATCATGCCTGGGTTTATCTTCAAAAAAGGTAAGGTAGGTATTGTTTCAAAATCTGGAACTTTAACATACGAAGCCGCAGACCAAGTTGTAAAACAAGGATATGGAATTACTACAGCAATTGGAATAGGAGGAGACCCTATCATAGGTACAACTACCAAACAAGCTGTTGAATTATTAATGAACGATGAAGATACTGAGGCAATAGTTATGATTGGAGAAATAGGAGGGCAATTGGAAGCAGAAGCTGCTCAATGGATTAAACAAGATGGAAACAGAAAACCCGTAGTTGGTTTTATAGCTGGTCAAACTGCACCTGCAGGAAGAACAATGGGTCATGCTGGAGCTATTGTTGGTGGTGATGATGATACAGCACAAGCAAAAATGAAAATTTTGGCAGAAAACGGTATTCATGTTGTTGAATCTCCAGCTAAAATTGGTGAAATGATAGCTAGTGTTCTTCAATAAGATGAATTAAAACAATATATACAAGATATCCCGTTTTTAATACGGGATTTTTTGTGGGAAAAATAATTATATTTGATTATTAACTTTTACAATATATGAAATTACTAGATAATAAGACCGCAATTATAACTGGTGCTACTCGTGGAATTGGACGTGGAATTGCAGTTGAATTCGCAAATCAAGGAGCTAATGTAGCTTTTACCTATAGTTCTTCTGTTGATGCAGCAAATGCTTTAGAAACAGAGTTAAACGCAATAGGAATAAAAGCTAAAGGATATCAATCAAATGCAGCTGAATTTGATACAGCTCAATTATTAGCCAAAGAAATACTTAAAGAATTTGGTAGTATAGACATTTTAGTTAACAATGCTGGTATTACAAAAGATAACTTACTTATGAGAATATCAGAAGATGATTTTGATAAAGTAATTGATGTTAACTTAAAATCTGTTTTTAATATGACTAAAGCAGTAATTAGACCTATGATGAAACAACGTTCAGGATCTATTATAAATATGAGTTCTGTAGTTGGATTAAAGGGAAATGCGGGTCAATCTAATTATGCTGCATCTAAATCTGGTATTTTAGGTTTTTCAAAATCTGTTGCCTTAGAATTAGGCTCAAGAAATATTAGAAGTAATGTTATTGCTCCTGGATTTATAGAAACTGAAATGACTGGAAAATTAGATGAAGCAACAGTTCAAACATGGAGAAATGCTATCCCATTAAAAAGAGGGGGAACTCCTGAAGATATTGCAAATGCCTGTGTGTTTTTAGCATCTGATATGAGTAGTTATATTACAGGGCAAACCTTATCTGTAGATGGTGGAATGTTAACCTAAGATTTGAATTAAACAAACATAAAAAAACCTAGATTTTTAATTAAAGTCTAGGTTTTTTTATATCATCTTTTTTATCTTTAAATTATATTTTTGGAAAACTTTATAAACATATTTATTCTTATAGCTTTACTATTTAGTATTCTGATTGGTTATTATCAGTATTATTTTAAAGTCATTTCTAAAACTAATCACTCTTTTTTATTATTTAGTATTCGATCATTAGTTTTTTTTCTATTATTCCTATTGTTAATTAATCCAAGTATCCCGAGAAAAGATCTAATCAAAGAAAAACCCACCTTGTCAGTTTTGATAGATAACTCACTATCTATAAGGCATCTAAGAAAAGATAATGTAGTTAATACAATGCTTTCTAGTTTCAAATCAAGCGAGATTTTAAAGAAAAATTTTGACGTAAATTATTACTCATTTGGTGAACAATTTAATGTAATAGACAGTTTAAATTTTGATGAAAAACAAACAGACATTTACACTCCTTTAAGCAGTATTTCAAAAAACTCAAATGATGCAAATAATGGAATTATTTTATTATCTGATGGAAATCAAACCATAGGTAAAGATTATGAGTTTATAAAGATGAATATTCCTATATATTCTATAATAGTAGGTGATACTTTAACCAACAATGATGTTAGAATAGATAAAATAAATACTAATAGATATAGTTTTGTAAATAATAAATTTCCTGTAGAATCGCTATTGCAGTATAATGGAGAAGAATCTGTAAAATTAAAATATACTATTGAGAATAATGGAAAGATAATATACAGTAAAACTATCAATCTAAATAAAAAGGATAATTCTCGCTTATTAAAAATAGAGATCACATCAAAAAAAGAAGGCTTAAATTATTATAAAGCAACTATTGAAAACTTAGACAATGAAAAAAACACATCAAATAATACAAAAGAATTTTCTATAGAGGTCATAAACAAACAATCTAAAGTTCTTATTGTTAGTCCTTTTAATCATCCAGATTTAGGAGCTTTAAAAAAAGCTATAGAAAGTGATAAGCAACGAAAAGTTATTATACACACACAAAATATTGACAATATTAATCTGTCTAGCTACAAATCGATAATTATTTATCAACCCAACTTTAGCTTCAAAAAAATAATAAATGAAATTAATAAGTCTAAAAAACCTTACCTGTTAATTACTGGTTCTAATACTGATTGGCCCTTTATTAACTCAAATTTTACAGGTTTAAATAAAAATGATATCAATACAGTAGAAAACTACAGAACACGTTTAAATAGAAACTTTTTGATCTTTAATCAAAAAAATATTGGATTTGAAAATTTTCCACCACTTATAGATAAGTTTGGTGAAACCACAATTTCAATTCCTCACCAAACACTGCTGTACCAAAATATTAAAGGAATCAACTCTAAAGAACCCCTATTAGCTATCTCCAATAACAATAATCAAAAAAAAGTTTTTTTATTTGGTGAAGGTATCTGGAAATGGCGCTCTACCAGTTATCTGATGAGTAATTCATTTCAAGATTTTGATAATTTTATCTCTAACATAGTTCTATATATATCATCAAATACAATAAAAAACAGGTTGGATGTAGAAGTGAAATCATCTTATAATGCAAACTCGAGTATAAATATTAATGCATTTTTTGTAGATGAAAATTATAAATTTGATGATCGAGCTATCATCTATTTCACATTAAAAAACATTAATTCAAAGAAGACAACAACTTTCCCTTTTCTACTATCAAAAAAATCATATAAATTAAGTTTAAGCCCACTAGAATCTGGAGAATACGAGTACTCTATAAATGTTAAAAATCAAAAATTTTCACAAAAGGGATCTTTTAAAGTAAATAAATTTGATATTGAAAAACAATTTAATAATGTAAATTATGTGAAATTAAAAGAACTAACTAATAAAACAAACGGTGCTTATTATTTTGAAAATGATTACAATGAATTAATAACTGATTTGTTAAACGATGAAAGATTTTCTTCCGTAAAAAAAATAAAAATTAGTTACGACCAGTTTATTAATTGGAAATGGTGTTTGATTATTATTTTGAGCTTGTTATCATTAGAATGGTTTATCAGAAAATACTATGGACAAATTTAATTTTGTAAATTGTATCAATAAATAACATCTATAAAATTTATGGCTTCATTAGATAACTTTTAGTTGTAAATTTGTAAAAAATTTTAAAATTAAAAAAATGGCAAATAATCAAATTGAATTTAAATTTCCGAAAGGAGCATTAATAACTTTAGCTATCATATTTACAGCTATTATATTAGTCTCAAAATCTGCAATAACTATTGGCTCTGGAGAACGAGGTGTTTTATATAAATGGATCGGAGGAGTTGTTACAGATGAGCCACCTTTAGATGAAGGTTTTAACCTAGTAATGCCTTGGAACAAGGTTTTCAAATATAATGTTAGACAACAAGAATTATTTGAAGAAAAAATGTCTGTATTATCTTCTAATGGATTAGAAATAAAACTTGACGCATCCGTGTTATATCAAGCTACAACATCAACAGTTGCTTTATTACACCAAACAAGAGGTGAAGCTTATGAGGACGATGTAATTATCCCAGCAATAAGATCTGCAACTAGAAGTGTGGTAGGAAGATATACACCAGAACAACTTTATTCTACCAAAAGAGATGCAATTCAGACAGAAATATTTGAAGAAACAAAAAAAATTCTTGCACCTCAATATATCCAATTAAACTCAGTGCTAGTTAGAGACGTAACTCTTCCGCCTACTATAAAGACTGCAATTGAACGTAAATTAAAACAAGAACAAGAATCTTTGGAATACGAGTTTAGATTAGTAACAGCTAGAAAAGAGGCTGAGAAGCAAATTATAGAAGCTCAAGGTAAGGCAGATGCTAATAAGATATTAAGTGCTTCCCTAAACGACAGAATATTACAAGACAAAGGTATTGAAGCGACTATTAAACTATCTCAATCATCTAATAGTAAAGTAGTTATTATCGGATCAGGGAAAAGCGGTATGCCTATAATTTTAGGAAACCAATAACAAACAATTAATCAGGAAAATTAAAAGCCAGCTATCTGCTGGTTTTTTTTGATTAAATTGTAACTAAACTAAAACTTGTTCGTCTTAAAAGTGCTCTGAATTTTAAATAAGAGTAGTTTTAGTTAGTTTAAAAGTCAAGATTTGAAAAAATTTTGACTTTTTTTTAATTTTTCTTTTTTTGTGGTAATCTACTTCTTTCTATTTTACCCATTTTTAAGGCTTTGTAAACTTCATAGCAATCTAAAACAGCTTCAATTAGCTGTAAATCACTAGCATTTTTTAGAAAATAATCAGAATAATTACAATCAGATATCAATTTCATCAAATCATTCCTATCCATTTCTAAATATTCCATCATTACCTCTCTGTCAAATTTACCAGCCATTATTTTACGTAAATTATCTTCCTTTTTTATTTTTTGAAGTTTTCTAAGTTGTTTTGGCTTTTTACCAAATAATTTATAAAGAAAGTCAACAGGTTTAAAAAGTGCGGCTATAGGTGTTGAAAAATCACTTGTTTTTGGCCTAGCAAGCTCATAGGTTTGTCTTATGCCGTTTATTTTTATCCTAGTAAATTTATCTTTAGGGACAAGTTTTACATCCACTTCTAAAACACCTATCAGTTTACTAGATTTGATAATGATTTCTTTTACTTCTTCTGATTTTTCATAAAGAGCTATTAATAATTCGTTTCCCTTTAACAAATCATTAGTTACCTTAATTTTTATGGATGAATACCCAAGATAAGAAACCATCACAGTATCATTGGCTTTAGCAGTTAATTCAAAAAACCCCTGATCATTTGTAATAGTTCCAGTAACTGAGTTTAAATTTAATATGTGTGAGGCACTTAAGGGTTTTTTATTATCAGAATCAATTATTTGACCTTTTAATATTCTAACCTGTAAGCTATCATTTTGTGAAAATGCTGATAAAAATGAAAAAAACAGAAATAATAAAAAAGAGTATTTTTTTAACATTAAACAAAAGTATGAATTATATGGTAAAAGAGTAGGTTAATGTTTTGTGAAATAAATAGAATAGTGCGCACGAGAAGATTCGAACTTCCACATCCTAATCGGATACCAGCCCCTCAAGCTGGCGCGTCTACCAATTCCGCCACGTGCGCTGTTACAGTTGTAACATTATATTGTGACCGGGCTGGGGCTCGAACCCAGGACCCTCTCCTTAAAAGGGAGATGCTCTACCAACTGAGCTACCAGGTCTAAATTTATAAGAGTGCAAATATAAACGCATTCAAATAGAAAAGAGCTTTTTTTACTTTATTTTTTATCGATATTTGTAATGAAATTTTTAATTTATGAAAATTATTCTTTTAGGGTATATGGGAAGTGGTAAAACCACTATAGGCATTCAATTAGCGAGGAAGTTATTTCTTAATTTTACCGATTTAGATGATTTTATTGAAGAAAAAGAACAAAAAAGTATTAAAGAAATTTTCAAACAAAAAGGAGAAATTTATTTTAGAAAAATTGAACATAAATACTTGAAGCAATTTATAAACGAAAATGAATCATATGTTTTATCATTAGGTGGTGGTACACCTTGTTATGCTGGAAATTTAGATTTAATTTTAAAAGATAAAAAAAGTCTCTCTTTTTACTTAAGAGGTAGTATTCCAACACTCTTTAAAAGATTATCAGAAAATAAATTTAAAAGACCACTAATTAGTGATTTATCTGACGATCAACTCACCGAATACTTAGCCAAGCATTTGTTTGAGAGAAGTCTTTTTTATGATAAAGCAACACATAAAATATCTATTGATAACAAAGAGATACAAGAGATTGTTACAGAGATACGAATATTATTACATTAAAAATGCTTTAGAGCTATTTTCATTAAATGATACTTCAACGTGTTCTTTTGTTGATGTAGATAGAGAAATTCCTTTAAAATCTGCTTTTACAGGATATTTCTTATGATTTCTATTTACTAAAACTGCAGTTTTAAATCTTTTTATAGGAACTTCTAAAAAAAACTTAACTCCATACATTAATGTAGTTCCAGAATTTAACACATCATCCACTAAAACTATTGATTTATTTTTATAAAGATCCTTAGATATATTGGTAGATACTTCACTTAGTGGATTTTTTTTGTCTATATAAACCTCACATAATACAATCTTTAATGAAGAAATATTTTGAAGACAGGTAACTAATTCTTTTGCAAAAAAGATTCCATTACCCTGAATTCCTGCAATTATAATTTCATTTTCAAAGCTATTAGCTTCATAAATCTGATAGGCAATTCTTTTAATTCTTTGACCTATCTGATTATGGTTTAAGATGATGGTTGTTGTATTCATATATTTTTATTTTTGAGATTCATGATAGTCATCTATATCTCTTCTGTCTTTTTTTGTTGGTCTGCCAGTTCCTTTTGTTCTGTAATAATCTTTCGAGTATTTTAATAAATCTAATTTTTCAATTTCATTTTTAGGAGTTATATCTTTACAAAATTGGTGAACCAATTTAGCACCAATTCTGCTTTCAGGAATAGCCAATACTTCAATTTTTAAATTCATTTGATTTTTTCTAATTGAAATGATTTCTCCACCATAAATTTCTTTTGATGGTTTGCAATTAGAGTCCTCTATTTTTACATGACCTTTTTTACATGACTGAGAAGCTATGTTTCGGGTCTTGTATGAACGTATACACCATAAATATTTATCAATTCTCATAAAAAAGTTAAAAAATGCATAATCACTTTTCACAAAGGTATAAAAATGGTAAATTGCACCACTAAAATAGTATAAATGTTTGATAGAAAGTTTTTAATTTTATGTTTGTCATTATTATTTATTGGTTATGCCTGTGACGATGACAATTTTGGAGCACCTGTTGATAATTTTGATTATGCTGGACAAGCGATAATAGATAACGACTCTCTAGTTGATTTTTTAGGAAAACATTATTACAATGATGCCATAGACTCGGTTCGTCCATTAGTAACAGGAGCAACACCACTTATAAACGACTCTAGGCTGATAACGCAAGATGTTACGGAGTTAGATGTAGATTACAAATTATACATTTTTGTTAAAGACGAGGGAAGTCCAAACCCTGTGAAAGGTCATCCCACTGTAGTTGATTCTGTGTTAGTTAAATACAAAGGCCAATATTTTAATTCTACTACAGAATTAATTGATTTCGACGAAAGAACAATTCAACCAGTATGGTTTACTTTACATTCTGTGATTAGAGGTTGGTCTCTTGGCTTTGGTTATTTTAAGGGTGGAGAAAATATAACCAATAATGGTCCTATAACATATATAAATGGAGGAAGAGGAGTATTATTCATACCCTCAGGATTGGCTTACAGCAAATTTGTTACTCCTGGTATACCCTCTAGCTCAAGTTTACTTTTTTACATAGAACTATATGATTTAGCGGAAAATACAGATTATGACGGGGATTCAATACCTGGTATGCTGGAAGATTTAGATGGTGATGGTGATCCTAGAAATGACAATACTGACGGCGATAACTCACCAAATTTCTTAGACCCTGATGATGATAATGATGGTGTTTTAACCAAAGATGAAGGTGGTGCTGATGGGGATCCTACCAACGATTTCAATGATCCAAACAATCCTACTTTACCTGATTATCTAAATCCAGATATAAAGTAATTAACTTAACTGATTTAAAATTAAAAAAGCTCTTGTTTACAAGAGCTTTTTTATTGTTGAAATTTATAATAATTTTATTTTTTAATTTTATTCAATTTATAGGATATACCGAATATTATTTGATTGACTCTTTTGTCAAAACTAAAATTATTATTAATTGAATTATCTACAAACACCGTTTCTGTTTTAGACAACGCTCTTTCCCATCTAACATCTATACCTAAACGTCCTAATTCTATACCTCCACCAATTTGAATACCAAGAGAAAAATTTTCAGTAGAAACTTCACTCAAATCATTTAAATCGAAATCTGAGGCCAATATATATTGAAATGAAGGTCCGGCAAATACATTTCCAATACCTAAAATTTTCTTACCAATTAAAACTGGAACATCAATTTTTCTGAATTTAAAATCTATCTCTTTAGGTGGGGCAAAAGGGCTATCATAATTCAAGCTATTCTTTAATTCTGTATAAACTATCTCTGGTCTTAAATAAAATCCAATGGCAGGAAGTTTAGCTCTAAACCAAATTCCTGTATGAAAACCTGTTTTTGTCTTTGCACCGTCTAATACATCATCAGAGGCATCCTCAAAAGAATCAGAATTATAATTAATACCAGATTTTATTCCATAATGAAGTTGTGCGTTTGAATGATGATTTATTCCTGTTAATAGGAGGCAAACTAATACTATCTTTTTCATTTTTATTTTCTTTTAAGTACTTTCATTACTGCTTTAACGACAGCTTCATCGTTTATATTGTATTTTTCCATTAATTGACTAGGTGTTGCAGACTCTCCAAAAGTATCATTAACGGCTACAAATTCTTGAGGAATTGGATTGTTTTCTGCCAAGCATCTTGCTACACTTTCTCCTAATCCACCAAATTTATTATGTTCTTCTGCTGTAACTATACAACCAGTTTTAGAAACCGATTTTAAAATTGATTCTTCATCTAAAGGTTTTATAGTGTGAATATTAATGACTTCAACACTTATTCCCTCGGATTCTAATTTTTCAGCAGCTTGTAGAGATTCCCAAACTAAATGACCCGTAGCTACAATAGTCACATCTGTACCTTCATTTAATACAATAGCTTTACCGATTTCAAAAGGTTGATCTGTTGACATAAATACAGGTACTTTAGGACGACCAAATCTAAGATAAACCGGACCTTCGTGATCAGCAATCGCAATAGTTGCTGCTTTTGTTTGGTTGTAGTCACAAGTATTAATTACTGTCATTCCAGGCAACATTTTCATTAGTCCAATATCTTCTAATATCTGGTGTGTAGCTCCATCTTCCCCTAAAGTTAATCCAGCATGTGATGCACATATTTTCACATTCTTATCTGAGTAGGCAATAGATTGCCTAATCTGGTCATATACACGTCCAGTAGAAAAATTAGCAAAAGTTCCAGTAAACGGAATCTTCCCTCCAATGGTTAAACCCGCTGCTATACCCATCATATTTGCTTCAGCTATACCAACCTGGAAAAAACGATCTGGATGATTTTCTTTAAAATCATTCATTTTTAATGAACCAATTAAATCTGCACATAGAGCAACTACATTAGGATTAGTTTTTCCTAACTCAGTTAAACCATCACCAAAACCAGATCTGGTATCTTTCATTTCAGTATATGTATATTTTTTCATCTTTATATAGTGTTGTTATTTATGGTAAAAATAAGTTATTAATTAAACCTTATTGAGTAATATTCAGCAATTCTTTATACAATTTATGAACAGGTAAACCCATTACATTAAAATAGCTTCCAGTTATTTTTTTTACACCAACTAATCCAATCCAATCTTGTATGCCATAACTACCTGCTTTATCATAAGGAAAAAATTTTTCTAAATAATAGTTGATTTCCTCATCTGTGAATTTTTCAAATTCAACAACTGTTACATCATTAAATATTTTTTGAAAAAAACAACTTTTTATGCTAATGGATGTATAAACATAATGTTGTTTTCCTGACATTTTTTTGAGCATTAAAAATGCATCTTTTTTACTTTTTGGTTTTCCAAGGGCTGTTTTCTCAAACCAAACTATTGTATCAGATGTAATTAACAAATCATTAGACTTTAAATTATCAAAAGACTTAGATTTTAAATCTGCTAAATAATCTGTTATTTCTTCTGCTTTTAAATGTTTTGGGTAAATTTCGTTAACTTCTTTAATTTCTATAGTAAAAGGAATGTCCAATTCCTTTAAAAAGCGTTGTCTTCTTGGAGAGCCAGAGGCTAAAATAATATTGAATTTAGATAATTTTTTTCTTAACATTATTTAAACTTAAAAATAGTCATTTATAAAACACCTACTAATATGATAATTTTCATAAGAAAACTTAAAAGTCTTTTTTTATCCTAGCCAAATCCCTTTTATTATCTCTGTCTTTAATGGTTTCTCTTTTGTCATGAATTTTCTTTCCTTTAGCTAGGGCTATTTCAAGTTTAGCCCAACCATTATCATTGATAAATAATTTTAGAGGTACTATAGTATTCCCCTTTGTGTCTATCTCTTTTTTTAAACTTTTTAATTCCCTTTTATTAAGGAGTAATCTTCTTTCACTTGTTGGCTTGTGATTGTAATGGTGACCATACATGTATTCTTCGATGAACATATTAACAACAAACAATTCTCCACGCTCATTAAACTCACAAAAACTTTCAGTAATTCTGGCTTTACTAAGTCTTATAGATTTAATCTCAGTACCAGTCAATTGAATTCCAGCAATAAATTTGTTTAGAATTTCAAACTCAAAACGAGCTTTTTTATTTTGTATGTTAATGTTTTTTTGAACTCCCATTAAGATTTATCTTACTTTTGAATATTACTTTATAAATCCTAAACAAAGATACGTTTTTAGGGCACTCTTAAACATAGTTAATCAATGAGTTTTCAAATAACATATAGTAATGATCATTTTTTTAAATATTTAATTCATATTTTTCTAATGTGCGTGTTAATTATTTCGTGTAATTCAAAAATAAAACCACTTACAGCTCAACAAATTATAGATAAATCTATTATATCGTCAGGAGTCGATAAGCTAGCTAACTCTTCACTTTCATTTGATTTTAGAAAAGATCATTATACAGCTATTAGAAATTCTGGAGATTATATTTTTAGTAGAAGGTCTAAAAGAAATAATTTACAAATAGAAGATCAACTATCAAACAGTGGTTTTAGGAGGTTATTAAATTCAAAATTAATTACTGTTACAGACTCTATGGAATCTAAGTATATTGAATCTGTTAATTCAGTTCATTATTTCTCTACGTTACCCTATTCTTTAAATGATCAAGCTGTTCAAAAGAAGTTACTTAATGAAGTTAAAATTAATGGAAAAGAATATTATAAAATTGAAATCTCTTTTTCTAAAGAAAATGGAGGAATAGACCATGAAGATGTCTTCGTTTATTGGATATCTAAAACAGACTTTAAAATTGATTATCTAGCATATAAATTTATGGTGAATGGGGGTGGAGTTCGTTTCAGAGAAGTTAAAAAAGAACATGTAATTAATGGAGTGTGTTTTTTTGATTACAATAATTTCAAACCTATAAAATCCACTAAAATTGAAATGTTAGATATTAAATATATAAATAATGAACTAGAAAAAATATCTGAAATTGAAATTGAAAATATATATTTGTTACTTAATAACTAACTACTAGTAGGATGAAAAAAAAATTAATTTATATACTTTTAATTTTTTCAAATTTAACGTTGCTTAGTCAGGTAAATACATTGGGAACTATATCTTTGACTGAGGAAGCTTATGATGGTTATACCTTGTTTTCATCTTATAAAAATACTTTTCTAATTAACAACTGTGGTCAAGTAATCAATCAATGGTCTAGTGACTATTTACCTGGTCATTCTGTTTACATTTTACCAAATGGAAATTTAATTAGGGCAGGGAGAAAAGATACTAGTACTATTACTTTTGGTGGAGTAGGAGGAATTGTTGAAATGTTTGACTGGGATGGAAATTTAGTATGGGAATTTGTTTACAGTAGTGATGATTACAGACTACATCATGATATTTACCCCATGCCTAACGGTAATATATTGGTACTAGCTGCAACAGTCATGTCTAATGAAGAAACTATTCTAGCAGGAAGAGATCCAAATCTAGTTAGTGGAGCAGGAATTCTTTATAATGAACAAATATTGGAGATAAAGCCCATAGGGACAAACGATTATAGTATTGAATGGGAATGGAATTTTAATGATCACTTAATTCAAGATTATGATGACACAAAGAATAATTATGGAGTTATAGAAGAGCATCCAGAAAAATTAGATATTAATTTTTTAAACGATAGAATTCCAGCAGAAAATTGGTTACATGTAAACTCTATTCAATATGATGAAACTCTAGATCAAATTGTTATTAGTTCTAGAAATCTAAGCGAATTATTTATTATAGATCATTCTACTACCACAGAGGAGGCATCAGGAGATACAGGAGGAACGTATGGTAAAGGTGGTGACTTTTTATATAGATGGGGCAATCCTGTAGCATACAGACAAGGGAATGAAGATAATAGGACTTTATTTGGGCAGCATTTTCCACATATAATAAAACCAGGTTTAAAGGATGAAGGAAAAATCATTCTATTCAATAATGGTACCGATAGGGAACCAGCATTTTCTGAAGTTATGATATTTTCTGCACCAACAACATCTCCCGGTATTTATACATATGAGCCAGACTCTTCCTATGGTCCTGAGGCTGCAGAATTTACATATTCATCCAATGAAGACAATAATTTTACTTCTGGAATATTAAGTGGCGCTATTAGATTACCTAATGAAAACCTTTTAATTTGTGATGGTAATTCCGGCAGATTATTTGAAATAACCGCTACAAATGATATTGTTTGGAATTACATAATTCCAATGAATAATACAACTGGTGAAATTTCATCACAAGGAGATGTCTTAGAGTCTGGAAATTCGACTTTTAGGGGGATAAAATATTCAACAGATTATGAGGGATTTACAGATAAAGATGTTACACCTGGTGATCCAATTGAATCAAATTTTAATTTGAATACTTGTTTATCATTATCCACTGATAATTTATTGAATAATAACATCACAATTTATCCAAACCCAGTCATAGATTTAATAAATATCAATACCAGTTTAACTATTTTAGAAGTAGAAATTTATGATGTTCTTGGAAAGAGGTTAAATTACATAAAAGTCAATAACAGAAAGATAGATGTATCTGGTGTTAATAGTGGGGTTTATATATTAAAGATTAAAACAGAAATTGGAATAATTTTAAAGAAAATTTTGCTATACTAATCTATTTTCAAAAGAACTGAACTTGCTTTTTTATCAGTAAGAGTAACTATATATAAATTCGAATTATTATTGTCTTTAATTTCTTGGTACTTTTCAAAACCTACTACTTTATTCGCAAAAACATTTGTGGTATTACTGTGCCCAACTACTAAAATAGTTTTACCTTTTGTTTGATTTTGAAAGGTTTTTGAATACATATTTCTTGGATTATATATTAAAATAGGTAAGTTTTTGCTATCTGCTGTTGGTTTAGCTGTTAACCTAGTTCTAGTATAATCTGTAGAATATATGGCGTCAAAAGAAATGTTAGAGAAAACCTCTTTCCATGCTTCTGCTCTTTTAAGTCCCTTTGAATTTAAATTTGGATTTCTGTCAGTTTTGTCAACTCTTAATTTTTCTGCATGCCTTATAAAATAATAAGTGGTAACCTCTTGAGCATTTGAAAGTAAAGAAGTAAAAATGAATATATAAATTAGATGTATTTTTTTCATGTGATTTAATATTTACCTGAACGAATATAACTAAAAAATAAATTTATTTATATAAAGCTATATTACTTAATTCATTTTTGAATTATCTAAAATATTTAATTGATTTCTAAAAACTAATCTATCATCAAAACAATCTAATAATATAATACTATCAGCATTTATTTTTCCAGCTAAAATTTCTTTAGATAACTGATTTAATACTTCTTTCTGAATAACTCTTTTTACTGGTCTTGCCCCATATTCAGGTTGATATCCTTTTGAAGTTAAATAATCAATTGCCTCTGATGTAGCATCTAATGTAATTTCTTGATTCAGTAGCATTTTTTTTACATTTTCTAATTGAAGACTTACTACAGATTTAATAGTGTCTTTAGACAAGGGCGTAAACAATATAATATCATCAATTCTATTTATGAATTCAGGGCGCATGGTTTGTTTTAGTAATCCTATTACCTCTTGTTTTGCCAATTCTATTGTAGAATCGATAGATTCTTTTATATTTTCAAATCTTTCTTGTATGAATTGGCTTCCCATATTAGAAGTCATTATAATAATAGTGTTTTTAAAATTTGCAACTCGTCCTTTATTGTCTGTCAATCTTCCTTCATCTAAAACTTGCAATAAAGTATTAAATGTATCTGGATGAGCTTTTTCAATTTCATCAAGAAGAACAACAGAGAAAGGACGACGTCTAACAGCTTCAGTTAATTGACCTCCTTCATCATAACCAACATAACCTGGAGGTGCACCTACCAGCCTACTTACTGAATGCCGTTCTTGATATTCACTCATGTCAATTCGTGTCATAGCATTTTCATCGTTAAATAAATATTCTGCAAGAGCTTTGGCTAACTCAGTTTTACCAACACCTGTAGTCCCTAAAAATAAAAAAGAACCAATTGGTTTATTTGGGTTTTGCAAACCTGCTTTTGAGCGTCTAACAGCATCTGAAACAGCCTGAATAGCCTCATCTTGTCCTACAACTCGTTTGTGAAGTTCAACCTCTAAATGAAGTAATTTTTCACGATCAGATTGAATCATTTTTGTAATAGGTATTCCAGTCCATTTAGCTATAACTTCAGCAATATCATCATAATCTACCTCTTCTTTTATTAGAGGAGTACCTTTTTGATTAGTAAAAATGCTTTGTTGTTCTTCTAATTTTAATTGTGTTTCTTTTATTTTACCATAGCGAAGTTCAGCCACTTTTCCATAATCACCATTTCTTTCTGCTTGTTCGGCTTCTAATTTAAATGTTTCTACCTCAGTTTTTAAATTTTGAATTGAGTCAACTACTGACTTTTCGGATTGCCACTTAGCATTGATTTCGTTTCTTTTGTCTTTAAACTCAGAAATATCAGCATTTAAAGACTTTAATTTATCTTTGTCATTTTCTCTTTTGATAGCCTCAATTTCAATTTCCAACTGCATTATTTTCCGATCTAATACATCTAACTCCTCAGGTTTAGAATTAATTTCCATCCTAAGTTTTGAAGCAGCTTCATCCATTAAATCAATGGCTTTATCTGGTAAAAATCTGTTGGTAATATAACGTTGAGATAATTTTACTGCACCGATGATAGCCTCATCTTTAATTCGCACTTTATGATGTGTTTCATACTTTTCTTTAATTCCTCTTAAAATCGAAATAGCATTTTCAGTATCAGGCTCATCAACCATTACTTTTTGAAAACGTCTCTCAAGCGCTTTATCCTTTTCAAAATATTTTTGATATTCATCTAGGGTAGTAGCTCCAATAGCTCTTAGCTCTCCTCTAGCCAATGCTGGCTTTAATATATTAGCAGCATCTAGAGCTCCTTGTCCTGCACCTGCACCTATTAATGTATGAATTTCATCAATAAATAATACTATATCACCATTAGATGTAGTAACTTCTTTAATAACAGCTTTTAATCGCTCTTCAAACTCTCCTTTAAATTTAGCGCCAGCTATTAATGCTCCCATATCTAGGGAATAAATTTTTTTTTCTTTTAAATTCTCTGGGACATCACCTCTAATAATTCTATGAGCTAATCCTTCTGCTATAGCAGTTTTTCCTGTACCGGGTTCTCCTACCAAGATAGGATTGTTTTTAGTTCTTCTGGACAGTATTTGAAGCAATCTTCTAATCTCTTCGTTTCTACCAATAACTGGATCTAATTTACCATCAAAGGCCATTTGATTTAGATTATTAGCATATTTGCTAAGAGAATTATATGTTTCTTCTGCGTTTTGAGAAGTAACTTTTTTTCCTTTTCTTAATTCATTAATAGCAGCATTTAAATCTTTTAGAGTCATTCCTTGGTCTTTTAAAACCTGGGCAATCTTACTTTTTGATTTAAATATTGCAATAACTATGTGTTCAACAGAAACAAATTCATCAGACATTTTTTTCGCAATAATTGAAGCTTCATTTAATGTTTTTATAGTTTCTCTAGTTAGTGATAATTCAGCTCCAGATACTTTTACAAAACTTTCTAATTCTTTATCTAATATTTTTTTAACAAGGTCTTCGTTAATATTCGTTTTTTTTAAAAGAAAAGGAATTACATTTTCATCAATGAGTATAATAGCTTTAAATATATGTTCATTTTCTATTTGACTATGACCAAATTCTTGAGCTAAAGACTGTGATTTCTGAATTATTTCCTGTGATTTTATGGTATAATTGTTAAAATTCATATGCTTTTTTTAAAAAAATATTTTCAAAAAGCATTCCATTCCTCAGATTAGAAACACGACAGTCAAAATGTCTTAAATTACTTATTATAACTGACTTTTTGACGCTCTTCTAGAGAGTTTTTTTAGTTTGAAAATGATAAGGAAATAAAAAATGTAAATTGATTGAATAAAATGTACAAGAAAAAAAATAAAAAAACATTGATTTATCTGACATAGTTCAAAACTCCATAAAAAATAGTTAAATTTGTAATCTTTATTTTACCCCATCAATTACAAAAAGGATGTGATTATTATAAAAAATAAAAAATTCAATGGGACTATTTAATTCATTCTTTACAAATACACAACAGCATCCTGTTAAAGGGAATGTTAATTGGATACATCTAAAAAATGTAGATCAGATCAAACAAATAAGAAGCCTATCTAAATCAGAAACTGTTTTTATATTTAAGCACTCAACTCGTTGTGGTATAAGCAAAATGGTTATTAAAAGGTTTGAAAATATGTTCGACGAATCAATGAATACAATTAAAGTTTATTATTTAGATTTACTTAAATACCGAGATGTTTCTAATGAAGTTGTAGAAACTTTTAAAGTTATACACCAATCACCTCAATTATTAATTATAAAAAACGAAGTTTCTGTATTTAACGCATCTCATCAAGATATCACAAGTATAAAACTTCAAGACTACCTTTAATTTACATTTTTAATTTTATATAAATTTTGTCACAAACTAATACCATAAAAGTAACCACTGGAAAAGAACTTTATAATTATCAAAAAATAGCTATTGAGGAAATATTCCAAAAGTTTGACAGTGCTGTAGATGATTATCATTTATTATATCAACTCCCAACAGGAGGTGGAAAAACAGTCATATTTTCTGAAATTGTAAGGCGTTATATTTCTAAATTCAATAAGAAAGTTTTAGTGTTAACGCATCGTATTGAATTAAGCAAACAAACTTCTAACATGTTAAATGAATTTGGAGTTCCAAATAAAGTCATTAATAGTACTGCAAAATTAGATGATCAAGACAACTATGATTGTTTTGTTGCTATGGTAGAAACCTTAAAAAATAGATTGAATGATGATAAATTGGATATATCAGATATAGGGCTTGTAATTGTTGACGAGGCACACTACAATTCATTTACTAAAATTTTTAAATTCTTTGATGATTCTTTTATTTTAGGTGTTACAGCTACTCCTTTAAGTTCAAATATTAAATTACCCATGTATGAAAATTATCAGGAATTATATGTGGGGGAAACAATAGAGGATTTAATTGAGAATCGGTATTTAGCAAGAGCAAATATGTTTTCTTATAATGTTGGCTTAACTTCCTTAGAAGTAGGAGCTAACGGAGATTATACTGTAAAATCATCTGAAGATTTGTATACCAACGTAGATATGTTGTCTAAGTTAGTTGGCGCTTACGAGGAAACTTCTAAAGGTAAAAAAACTTTAATTTTTAATAACGGAATTCAAACATCCATCCAAGTTTTCCATGCATTTAAAAAAGCTGGATATCCTATTGCACATTTAGATAATACCAACACAAAAAAAGAAAGAGATTTTATCCTTAAATGGTTTAAAAAAACTCCTAATGCAATCATTACCTCTGTAAGTATCTTAACCACTGGTTTTGATGAACCTACGATTGAATCTATTATCTTAAATAGAGCCACAAAGTCACTGACTTTATATTATCAAATGATAGGTCGTGGTTCGCGAATCTTAAATAATAAGACTTCATTCAATGTTGTAGATTTAGGCAATAATTTTCACAGATTTGGACCTTGGGGAGCAGATTTAGACTGGCAGAGAATGTTTAAAGCACCTGACTATTATCTAGATGCTATTTTATCTGATGAAGAAATAGAAGGAGCTTTTCGATTTGAACTTCCTACGGAAATTAAGAATGAATTTTCTAAATCTAATGAACTTTATTTTGATATTAAAAAAGAATATTTATCTACAATAAGATCAGGAGAGTCATCCAAAAAGGTATTAGAAAGATCTATCGTTCATCATGCTAAAATATGCATTGAGAATAGTGAAGACGTTTATGATGCTTTAGCATTAGCAAAAATGCTTGGTGAAGAAATAGATGATCGGATTAATAGGTATTCTAAATGCATATCTAAAAGTACCCATAATTTTATTACTTGGTTAAAGGATGACTATCGAAAAAAGCTAAACTCTTACCTTAGAGCTAATTTTGATGAAGACTTTGAGAAAATCCATGGGTATCCTCCTGTAGAGGAATAAACATTCTCAAAAAGATTTGTAGATCCTTTTAAGAATGTTTTTATTTTATCTAGATGGTAAAATTTGGCCTATACATTCACCAAAACCAATTCTAGTTGTATTGTTTTTGCAATGTGCCCTCATTATCACGGTATCATAATCATTTATAAATTTTCTCTCAGAGCCATCTAAAAGTTGTATTGGATTTTGTCCTTTCCATGTTAGTTCTAACATAGAACCATAACTATCTTTAGTAGGACCAGAAATTGTTCCACTACCCATCATGTCACCGGCATTAACGGGACATCCATTAACTGTATGATGAGTTAATTGCTGTGCCATAGTCCAATACATATATTTGAAGTTAGAATTTGTAACTATTGTTTCTTTTTCTCCTTCAGGTTGAATAGCCGCCTGCAAATGAATGTCAAAACTTCCATTTTTATTGTTCTGAAGGTAAGGTAAGGGGTTAATGTCTTGTTTAGGGTTTTCAACTCTAAACGGTTCTAAAGCATCTAGAGTTACAATCCAAGGGGATATGGTAGAAGCAAAACTCTTACCTAAAAAAGGTCCTAACGGGACATACTCCCAGGCTTGAATATCTCTAGCAGACCAATCATTAAACTGTACCAATCCGAAAATGTATTCCTCAGCTTCTTCAATAGGAATTCTTTCTCCTAAATTATTAGAGGCAGTTGTTATAAATGCCATTTCTAATTCAAAATCTAATAATTTAGATGGACCAAAACCAGGAGTATTTGTTCCTTCTTTTGGTCTTGTTTGGCCATGAGGTCTTCTAATCTTTGTGCCAGATGGTATAATTGAGGAGCTTCTTCCGTGATATCCAATAGGAATGTGAAGCCAATTCGGCAGTAATGCGTTTTCTGGGTCTCTAAATAAGCTTCCTACATTGGTAGCATGTTCTTTACTGGCGTAAAAATCTGTGTAATCACCTACACTAACAGGTAATAACATTTCTACTTCATCCATTCTGAATATAATTTTTTCTTTGTGAGAAGCATTGTCTCGCAACGAACCATTAGTAACATCAAAAACATCAGCAATACGGTTTCTCACCAGTCGCCATGTTTTTCTACCATCTGCTATGAAATCATTTAAATTATCTTGTAAAAAAATATCATCAGTTAAGGGAATACCTTCAAAATATCCTAATTGATGAAATGCTCCTAAATCAATGGCAAAATCTCCAATTCTACTCCCGATTGTAATGATATCGTCTTTAGTGATAAAAACTCCAAATGGTATATTTTGAATTGGAAAATCAGAGTTTTCTAAAACGTTCAACCATGATTTTCTTTTTGGGTTATTGGCGGTTATTTTCATTAAAAATTGTTAATAAAGTTTGTTCAAATATAGTGGAAAGATATCATCTTAAAAACGTTTTTTAAGTACATTTGAATTTCTTAATTAAATTTTAACAATGCAACGAGATACAGAAATTTTTGAATTAATAGATGCTGAAAAAAACAGACAGTTAAATGGTTTAGAATTAATAGCTTCAGAGAATTTTGTTAGTGATCAAGTAATGGAAGCTGCAGGTTCTATTTTAACAAATAAATATGCAGAGGGATATCCTAATAAGAGATATTATGGTGGATGTCAAATTGTTGATATCATTGAGCAGTTAGCCATAGACAGAGCAAAAGAATTATATGGTGCTGAATATGCAAATGTTCAACCCCATTCGGGTTCACAGGCTAATACAGCTGTTTTTCACGCTTGTTTAAATCCTGGAGATAAAATTTTAGGTTTTGACTTGTCTCATGGTGGGCATCTTACCCACGGATCGCCCGTTAATTTTTCAGGAAAACTTTATGAGCCCCATTTTTATGGAGTTGAAAAAGAAACAGGTGTTTTAAATTATGATACTATTCAAGAAATTGCACTCAAGGTTCAACCTAAATTAATTATAGCTGGCGCATCTGCTTATTCAAGAGATATAGATTTTAAACGTTTTAGAGAAATTGCAGATAGTGTAAATGCATTATTGTTAGCTGATATTTCTCATCCATCTGGAATGATAGCAAAAGGGATTTTAAATGATCCGTTGCCTCATTGTCATGTAGTAACCACAACTACACACAAAACGCTACGTGGTCCTAGAGGTGGATTGATTTTAATGGGAAAAGATTTTGAAAATCCTTTTGGTTTAAAACTAAAAAATGGGAAATTGAAGAAAATGTCTGCTCTTCTTAATGGGGGTGTTTTTCCTGGAAATCAAGGTGGTCCTCTTGAACATATTATAGCTGCAAAAGCAATAGCCTTTTCTGAGGCATTAACTGATGAATTTTTACATTATCAAATTCAGGTTAAAAAAAATGCAGCAGCAATGGCTAAATCTTTTGTTGCAAAAGGATATGATTTAATTTCTGGAGGCACAGATAATCATGTGATGCTTATTGACCTTAGAAACAAGAATATTACAGGGAAGGATGCAGAGGCTGCTTTAGGAAAAGCAGAAATTACAGTTAATAAAAACATGGTCCCTTTTGATGACAAGTCTCCATTTGTAACATCTGGCATTAGAATTGGAACTCCTGCTGTTACAACTAGAGGTCTAAAAGAGGATGACATGCATACCATTGTCGAATTTATTGATGCTGTTATTAACAATTTTGAAAGTGAAGAAATACTAGCATCTATTGCAAAAAAAGTTCATAAGTTCATGTGTTACAGACCTCTGTTTGATTCGTAACAATCAAACTATTTGTAATTAATCATTTTCTATAATTTAACATGATTAATTAAAATTACTTAGAGAAATACATGTGCTGGAGAAACTTAAAATAACAATTTAGAAGTAAATGTATTTAATTGCTACTGCTATCAAATAGGATATTTATTGAGTGTCTAAAACCAAGTTATACTTGTGTTTAAAAAAAGAGTTACATCAAAAAACTAGTACAAGAGGATTAGTTCTAAACTAGCTTTCTGAAGCTCTATCCAATAAATTTTTGTTCATTATTTTACTAGTTTTTGCTCCTAATTCCTTAATTTTTTCAACTTTTTTAATAAGATTTCCTTTACCAGTAAGTTTTTTCATAGAAATATCATAACTACCCTGAACTGTTTTTAATTGATTACCAACTTTAATCAAATCATCTGTTAGATTTACAAATTGATCGTATAATCTTCCGGCTTGATTTGCAATTTCTAATACATTTTTCTTTTGATTTTCCTGACGCCACATTGAAGACACAGTACTTAATGTAGCTAGAAGAGTAGAAGTAGAAACTAATACAACATTTTTATCTAGAGCCTCTAAATAAAGTTGATTGTTGTTACTTAGAGCAAGTAAATAAGCAGGTTCTATTGGAACAAACATCAATACATAATCTGGACTATTGATTTCATAAAGGGATTCATATTTTTTATCGCTTAATCCTTTGATATGTTTTCGAATACTTTCTATATGTTTTTTGAGATAAACTCCTTTTTGCTTTTCATCTTCTTCATTAAAATATGACTCATAATTTGTTAATGAAACTTTTGAGTCTACAATTAAATGACGATTATCAGGTAAATTAATTATGAAATCTGGCTTTTTAAGCCCACCATCTTCATCTCTATAGCCACCTTGAGTGGTAAAATGAATATCTTTCACAAGATTTGCTTTTTCCAAAAGAATTTCTAATTGTGTCTCTCCCCAGTCTCCCTGTGTTTTGCTATCTCCTTTTAAGGCCTTGGTTAAATTAATAGCCTCTTTACTCATTTGAATATTTAAATCCTTTAAACTATTAAGTTGTTCTTTGAGTGCAAAATGCATTCCGATACTTTCTTTTTGTGACTCAAAAACTTTTTTTTCAAAAACTTCAATCTTTTCTTTTAAAGGATTAAGAATAGATGTTATATTAAATTTATTCTGCTCAGTAAACTTTGAAGACTTTTCATCTAAAATTTTATTGGCTAGATTTTCAAATTCTTTTGTAAATTTTTCTTGAATCTTGTCCAATTCTTGTTTGTTTTCAACTAATTTCAATTCAGAGTTTTTTAATTCTATCTCTAAACGTGTCTTTATGGCTATTAATGCTTCTTTTTCTAGTTGAGAATTCTTTAAATCTTCAGTAATTCCATGAAAGCTATTACTTAAAATAGTATTTCTTTCTTCGAGTGTAGCTTGTTTTTTTTCAAACTTTAATCTAGAGAAGTTTTTTCCTAAAAAAAGACCAATAAAAATACTGGTAATTGTTATTATCAAGTAAATAAGTAAATCTATCATCATTCAAAAATAAGTTCTTAAATTTAAAATTTTTAAAACTGAAGATGCAAAAATTATCAAACTTTATATTTACACGTGTTTTAGGATGGAGATTAGTAGGTGATTTCCCTAAATATTTAAAGAAATATGTTGTAATAGCAGCCCCACATACTAGTTGGAAAGATTTTCCAATCGCAATTTTAGCAAGGAACTCTTCTGGTGAAAAAGTAAATTTTATTGGTAAAAACTCATTATTTAAAGGTCCTTTTGGATTTATATTTCGTTCTTTAGGTGGCACACCAGTAGACAGAAGTAAGAGTAGTAATATGGTAGATGCAATTATTCAAATTTTTGACAATAAAGAAGAGTTTAGACTAGGAATCTCTCCAGAAGGTACAAGAAAAAAAGTAATCAAATGGAAAACAGGTTTTTACTTCATAGCAAAAGGAGCAAAAGTACCTATTGTAATGGCTACTCTAGATTTTGAAAACAAACAAATAAAATTTTCAGAACCCTACGACATTACAGACGATAAAGAAAAAGATTTTAAACACTTTCACAACTTCTTCAAAGGAGTAAAAGGAAAACATTCGGAATTGTCTTAGTTTTTAAATTTATAAGCTACCTTTTCTGAGATTCCAATTATAACCTCTGTAGCTTTAATCATAGATTCAACTGGCACATACTCATATCTTCCATGAAAATTATGTCCTCCTGCAAAAATATTTGGACATGGAAGTCCCATAAAGGAAAGTTGTGACCCATCTGTTCCGCCTCTAATAGGCTTAATGAGTGGTGTAATTCCTATTTCCTTCATCACTTCTTCAGCTATATCAACAATATGCATAATAGGAATTACTTTTTCTTTCATATTAAAATATTGATCCTTAATATCTAACTCAATGGCATCATTACCTAACTCACTATTCATCTTAGCAACCAAATCAATCATAAATTGTTTTCTGTTATTAAACAACCCTGAATCATGATCTCTAATGATGTAGTGTAAAACAGACTGTTCTACATTACCTTTTAATTGATGTAAATGAAAAAAACCTTCATAGCCTTCCGTAAACTCAGGAACTTCCTTAGATGGAAGTCTACGCATAAAATCACCTGCTATGGTCATAGAATTTATCATTTTACCTTTGGCATAGCCAGGGTGAACAATTTTCCCATTAATAGTAATTTTTGCACTAGCCGCATTAAAGTTTTCATATTCTAACTCCCCAATTTGACTACCATCCATGGTATATGCCCAAGCTGCTCCAAACTTTTTAACATCAAATTGATGAGCTCCTTTTCCAACCTCTTCATCAGGTGTGAAACAAATTCTAATTTTACCATGTTTTATTTCTGGATGATTGATTAAATATTCCATTGCAGAAACAATCTCTGTAATCCCAGCTTTATCATCTGCACCCAGTAGGGTAGTGCCGTCGGTTGTAATGATAGTTTGTCCTTTATATTGAAGTAAATCATCAAAATAAGAAGGACTTAACACTATGTTTTCATTTTCATTTAGAACAATATCCTTACCATCGTATTCGTGATGAATTCTTGGTTTTACATTTGCACCTGTATAATCTGGAGTAGTGTCTATATGAGAAACAAACCCAATAGTAGGAACATCATAGTCTAGATTACTTGGCAAAGTAGCCATAACATAGCAGTGTTTATCTAAAGTTATATCACTCATTCCAATGTCTTTAAGTTCTTTAACTAAAAGATTTGCTAAGTTCCATTGATTATCTGAACTCGGAAAGTCAGGGTTATTTGGGTCTGATTCTGTATCTATAGTCACGTAACTTATAAATCTTTTAATTATATGATCTTTATTCATAGCCTTTTAAAATATTGCTTTTTCTAATAAATTGATTCCCTTACAGATTCTTTTCCTTCTTAAGGAATCTCCATAAACCTCTATTGTCGAGTGAATATAATTCTTTTCATTCAATTTTATGAATAGATTTAGTACACTATACTTAAACTTATTTTTGAATCCTTTCGCTTCTGAATAAAAAATGGGTTTATCTCTATAAAGTATCTGGTTAGAGCTTATTTCAGTTAATTGCTGTTGTTTTAAATTGGAATTAAATTTTTTAATAAAATTAGAGTCAAATACTAATTCACTGGTTATATGTGTGATATCCAACAACATGGTTTCTTTTAGTTGTTTTGTTGTATCTGCTGTATATATAGAAGATTGATTATTATCATAATACAAATTGGTTTTCCAAGTATTAGGATAATAAACAGAAAAAAGTTTTTTCACATCCTCAATTCTTTCCAGGTTTTGAAAAACCGCTACTTCACAATCAAACTCATTAATAAATTGAGTTTTTT
>JADFAM010000051.1 GCA_015665265.1 Flavobacterium sp. | reverse complement strand
CCTCGTTGGCCGCTTGAGTATCTCCCCAAAATTTCACTATTTAAATGAACGTGTTATTGTTTTTGAGCCGATGGAGGGACTCGAACCCACGACCTGCTGATTACAAATCAGCTGCTCTAGCCAGCTGAGCTACATCGGCTGTTTTTTAAACAAAAACAATCCGTTATTTCTAACGGACTGCAAATGTAATAAGTTTTTTTAATTTCTAAAACTTTTTTATGCTTTTTTATGCTTTTTATATTGGTATCGAGTCTCTTAGTTTTTCTTTAGATTTTTTGAGCCTTCTCTTTAATGTTTCTACTCCTGTACTTATTGACTCTTCAAAGCTTTTGTATTGTTTTTTTACAACTAATTCATTTCCTGGAATATTAATTTTAATCTCTGCTATTTTATTCTCTTTATCACTAGAATTTTCTAATTTTAGAAAAACTTCTGCATTTAATATCTTATCATGAAACTTGCTTAATGAAGAAACTTTTTTTTCTATGAAATCTATTAAGTCTGATGAGGCATTAAAATTTACTGACTGGGTGGTTACTTTCATAAATTTTATTTTTTTGTGCTCCTAGGATGAGCTTGTTTGTACACTTTTTTTAATTGCTCCAAGCTATTGTGTGTGTAAACTTGGGTAGAGGCTAAACTAGAATGTCCTAGCAATTCTTTAACCGAATTTAAATCTGCTCCTTCATTTAATAAGTGTGTGGCAAAAGAGTGTCTCAGTATGTGAGGGCTTTTCTTTAACTTAGAAGAAACTCTACTAAAGTAATTATTTATAACTCTATAAACAAGAGTTTCGTATACTTTGTTTCCTTTTTGAGTAATAAATAAAAAACTATCTGGACTATTAATTAGTTCTCTAACTTTAATATAGGATTCTAAACTTTTTATGACACTTGGCAACAAAGGAATTAATCTTTCTTTATTCCTTTTACCAATAACTTTAATTTGTTTTTCTGCGAAGTTTACAGAATTTATCCTTAAATTAATAAGTTCTGCTCTTCTCATACCTGTTGAATAAAATAACTCAACAATTAACCTATCTCTATTTGCTTCAAATGAATGGTCTATTGAAAAACTTGATAATACCGTATTTACCTCACTTGCTGAAAAGGGAATTTGAATTTTTCTTGAGGTTTTTAATGCTTTGTGATTGGCCAGAGGATTTACATCAATCAATTTAATTTTCTGCAGGTATTTATAAAAAGATTTTAATGAACTTATTTTTCTGTTGATACTTCTGTTAGATAATTTATGATCTACCAATAGAACTATCCAAGATCTGATTTGTGGATAATTAATATGTGATATGTTTTCTTGATCAAAATTTAGCCTACAAAAATCTTGTAAAGAAATTAAATCACTCTCATAAGCTTTGATAGTATGAGAAGAGTATTTTTTCTCTAATAGCAAGTATTCAAGGAAAGAATCTATTAAGTTCATCTATAAGATAAAGATACTCTAAATTAATGATTAGATATAAAATAAAAAACCCACATCTTTCGATGTGGGTTTTTATAAAATTATTTAAGCCTAACCTACTTCTTCTTTGGTTCTTAAACCTTGAACATAGGATGCTTTGATTCTTTGAGCTCTTTTGGCAACAGATGGTTTTGTGAAATGTTTTCTTTCACGTAAGTTCCTCATTGTCTTTGTGCGATCAAATTTTCTTTTGAAACGCTTTAAAGCTCTATCAATATTCTCTCCTTCTTTAACTGGAATGATTAACATATGTTGGCACCTCCTTTCAAAATACTTTTTTTAAATTGGACTGCAAATATATAATGATTTTTATTGTTACCAATAGTAATCACTAATTATTTAAACTTTTATAAAAAAATGTAACTTATTGAAGATTAATTTATTGAAAAAAAGTGAACATTTTAAAGAAAGATTAAGTTACAGACTTATACTCTTTCTTGTCGATGATTATTTTTGCAATAATTTCTCTAAGTATTTCAGAAGTACCTCCTCCAATAGGGCCTAGTCTACTATCTCTAAATAATCTAGCCATTGGATACTCTTCCATATAACCATAACCGCCAAGTAATTGAAGTGCATCATAGATTACTTCATCAGCCATTTTTGTTGAGATTAGTTTAGACATGGTTGCTTCTTTAACTACGTAAACCCCGTCATTTAATCTTTTAGCTATTGAGTAATTGAATTCCTTACACATTTCTACTTGACTTGCCATTTCAGCAATTTTGTGTCTTAATGCCTGAAAACTATCCAATGTTTTTCCAAAAGCTTGTCTTTCTGATGTGTATTGAATTGCATAATCTACGGCATATTCGGCTCTTGCGTGGGCATTAATCCCCATGATTAATCTTTCTAATGCAAAATGTTGCATAATGTATGCAAATCCCTTCCCTTCTTGACCCATTAGATTTTCTGAGGGCACTACTACATTATCAAAAGCGATCTCTCCTGTGTCTGATGCTTTCCAGCCTAGTTTGTCAAGTTTTGTTGCGGAGATTCCTGGAGTATCTCTGTCTACAATAAAAATTGACATCCCTGCGTGTTTGGAAGATGGATCTGTTTTGGCTGCAACAATTAAATAATCTGAGTAAACGCCATTTGTTATAAAAGTCTTTGATCCGTTAATTACATAAGAGTTTTCTTTTCTTATTGCCGTAGTTCTCATTCCTGCAACATCAGAACCTCCAAAAGGCTCTGTGATACATAAGCATCCAATTTTTTCACCTGAAATACTAGCACTTAAATATTTATTTTTAATTCTAGCATCTCCTTCCACATTTACGTGAGTCATTGCTAAATAAACATGTGCCCAAATAGCAGCAGCAAAACCTCCTGAATTTATTTTTTGTAGTTCCTCTAGAAAAATCACCATGTAAAAAATATCTAGATTTAGCCCTCCATATTCTTCAGGATAACTCAATCCAAAATACCCCATATCTCCAAACTTTCGCCATATGAATCGATCAATATTTCCAGTTTTTTCCCATTTGTCTATGTGGGGAACTACTTCTTTTTGTAAAAAATCTTTAAAACTTTCTCTAAAAACCTCATGCTCTTCAGTAAAATACATGTGCAACATTCAATATTTTTTTGTTATTCTTATTCAGCTAGTAAATATAATACTATTCTATTATATTTCTTTATTGGAAAACCCTCTATATTTTTAATTTCTGAAATAGATTGAAGCTCTGCTACTTCATCTTTGAAATCAAAAATTTGGATACACAACTCATAGTCTATATATGGATTTGATAAGACTTCCTTAAAAGACGCTGTGTTTATGTTTACCTTTTTTATTATTGGTTTGTTTTTGATGGAAAATGTTGAGAGAATTTTATTAGCCATTAGTTCATCCAATCCCCAAACCTCAAAGAGTTGTTCTTTAAAGGAAAATCCTTGTAGTTTAGAACGATACTTAATAATTCTTTCAGAAATATATTCATCTACACCTTCAATAGCAGTAAAATCTTTGAGAGTTGCTTTATTGATATCTTCAGTAGTAATTTCTGAGACATTTATTCTTGAATTTGGGATATATCTCTGTTGATTATTTTTATTCTTATTTTTCTTTTGAACCCATTCAGGAAATTTAAAAAATGGAGAAATTTTTTGAAGTAAACTATCTGAAATTTTAGTTATCGTTTGAAACTCTTTTGCTGAATTTATATATAATTTTTTTTCTCTGTGTGCTAATAATCGGTCAATTTCGTCTACATTCATTCCTAATTGGTACCCCTTATAATCTGAAATGTAGTTAGGGTTAAAAGGGTATATTTTAAATTTCTTCTTTTTTGATGATTTTTTCTTTAGACTATCTAATTGTTTTTTATAAGAAGTAATTTTTGGCTGACTAAGATCTACCAACTGTTGGCTATTAAAGTTTTTGAAATGAAATATTAATTGTAGAAATATGATGATGATCAATAAAAATAAAATCCCATTTCGTTGGTTTTTTGTATACCAGAAATGGGACTTAAATATTTTCATTTATAGGGGATTTTACATTAGCTTTTGATTGCTTCAATATAACGATTTAATTGTTTCTTAACAACAGGGAACAAGAAGTATAAACCTACCATATTAGGGAATACCATAGCAAAAATCATTGCGTCTGAAAATGCCCATATTGAATTCATACTTGCTGAAGCTCCAATAATTACAAACAACAAGAATAATAACTTGTAAGCCATATCTGCCGCTTTACCTCTACCGAATAAAAACTTCCATGATTGTAGTCCATAATAAGACCAAGAAATCATTGTAGAAACTGCAAACAAAACAACTGCTACAGTTAAGAAAACATTAGAATAAGGGATGTATTGTGCAAATGCTTTTGAAGTAATTCCAGCTCCTTCATAAGAAACTCCATCAATTAAAACAGCACCTGCTCCATCTCCTCCGTATTGAAAAATTGATGCTCCAGATGCATCTCCACCAAAATTAAAAATAATAATTACAAGGGCAGTCATTGTACAAATTACAACTGTATCTATAAATGGTTCTAATAATGCAACCAAACCTTCAGAGGCAGAATATTTAGTTTTTACTGCTGAATGCGCAATAGATGCAGAACCTGCACCTGCCTCATTTGAAAATGCAGCTCTTTTAAACCCTACTAGTAACACTCCAATAACCCCTCCAACTCCAATAGCTGTTGGATTAAAAGCTTCTCTAAAAATTAAAGAAAACGCATCATCTATTAATGAAAAATTCGCTCCTAAAATATAAAGACATGCTAATAGATATAATAACGCCATAAACGGTACTACTTTTTCTGTTACAGAAGCAATTCTTTTAATTCCTCCAATAATTATAATACCAACAACAATTGCCATAATAACTCCAATCCAGAATCCAGCTCCAGTACTTTCTAAACCCATTAACTCTTTTAAAACTACTGTTGCTTGGTTAGATTGTGCGGCATTTCCTCCTCCAAATGATCCACCAATACAAAAAATAGCAAAAATTATAGCCGTTATTTTTCCAAATACTTCAAAACCTCTCTCTTTTAACCCTTTACTAATGTAGTACATTGGACCGCCATAAACAGTTCCATCTTCTCCTACATCTCTATACTGAACTCCTAGTGTACATTCAACAAATTTTGTAGACATCCCAAGAAAACCACAAACCACCATCCAGAAGGTTGCTCCTGGCCCACCTAGAGCAATTGCCAATGCAACTCCAGCTATATTACCGTTCCCTACTGTTCCTGAAACTGCCGTTGCTAATGCTTGGAAGTGAGTAACTTCACCTTCTTTACTTTCATCTTTAATTGTGTCTGCTATATCTCCATCTATAGCTAGCTCTGAATTAACTGAAGCATGATCTAGATCATCGTATTTCCCTCTAACAACATTAATTGCTGTTTTAAAATGAAGAATATTAGGAAATCTAAAATAAATGGTAAAAAACAAGGCACTACCAACTAATAAAAGTAATACAAAAGGCACATCTATTCCTGCAATTGGTATAGTAAAGAATATTACTTCACTAAAGAAATCTGATATTGGCTTAAAGGCTTCATCAATTTGTTGATCTAAACCTTTTTCTTGAGCAAATGTTACTATTGGAATTACTAAAAATAGGATTGATAGGATTCTTTTCTTCATCTTTTTGAGAATATTTGAATTTAAGTAATCCGCAATATCATAAAAAAATGAACCCCGAACAACTTTTGAAGGTTAAAAGTATTTTTTTGTTAACACTTCCTTTATATACTCATGAAAAAGTAATGAGAAGGATATGGTTGAAAAAATTATTTTAAAAAAGTAATCTTAATTTTGATATCTGCTCAGGCCTTCCTAGAACAATTAAGTGAGAATTATTTTGCAATTTTATAGAAGCCTCTGGGTTAATGATATAACTGTTATCTGGAGCTTTAAAACCGATCACAGTACACCCTGTTTTTTTTCTTAAATCTAAATCTAAAATTGTTTTATTGAGATATTCTATGGGCAAGTCATTTACAGAAATTTCTTCCAAATTTGCTGTGGTTTCTCCTTCAATTGTTAATCTACCAACAAACTCAATTACATCCGGAGTTACTACCAATGAAGCCATATGATCTCCTCCTAATTTATCGGGCATGATAACGTTGTTGGCTCCAGCAATTTTTAATTTACTGTAGGAACTCTCATTAGAAGCCCTACTGATAATTCTACAATTGGTATTTAATTGTCTTGCAGACAGCACTACAAAAAGATTATCTGCATCAGAAGGTAATGCCGTTATTAAATTATCAGCTCTTTCTATACCAGCCTTTAGTAATGCTTCATCTGTAGTAGCATCACCTTTAATGTTTAAAAACCCCTCTAAATCAATTTCATTTATTACTTGATCTGCTTGTTCAACAATTACAAAGTCTTTTTTATAATTCTGTAATTTAATCATGGACTGCTTTCCATTTCTACCAAAACCACAAATAATTGTATGGCCACTTAGTTGATCGATTTTTTTTTTCATTTTTTTCAATTTTAATTGTTGAAATAACTGACCACTTATAATATATTCTGTAAAGGCAGATACGGTATATCCAAAACTAATAATACTAATGGTTATTAAAAATATAGTAAATAATTTTTCTTGTTCATTTAACGGACTAATTTCACCAAAACCTACAGTAGACACTGTAATAACTGTCATGTATAGTGCATTCACAAATGAGTATCCAGATATAACCATATATCCAAATACCCCAATCATTAAGACTAAAATAAGAAGCAATAACGCTTTGCGAAATTTTGATTTAAACATAGATATTCATATAAGTTGTTTTTATCTCTAAAACAGATGTTTCAATTAGTTTTAATTAATAATAAAGAACAATCACAAATCAAATACTGAACTTCTTTTGGTATGAACAAAATCTTTTAACTTTAGTAAAAATGCAATCGTTAGATAAAATCCAAATGATAAGCCTACAGTTACAAAAGAAATATAAATAAAAAATAATCTTACATTTTTTGCTCTCATTCCTAAGCGATCAGCTAAACGAGAGGAAACGTGGTACCCATGTCTTTCAAAATAATGTCTAACAGAGTGTGTAAAATTCATATATATTATTTTAATGCAAGATACTTTTTTAGTAGCTGCTAAACAAAGAGTACTAACTGATTTTTTTGTGATTAAAATAAAAAATAAGAATTAATTTATTGTACTTTTTTTGCAGTAATGAGTGTTTATAGTTTGGGTATTACTTTAACAAAAAAAGTAAATTGGTTTCAGTAACTTTGCAACTTTCTGAAATTTATCTACATTGAAAGACCAAGAATATATTGAAGTTTATGGAGCAAGAGCTCATAATTTAAAAAACATAAACGTTAAAATACCACGAGAAAAACTAGTTGTTATAACAGGTTTAAGTGGTAGTGGAAAATCTTCCTTGGCTTTTGATACAATTTATGCAGAAGGACAACGAAGATATATTGAAACATTCTCTGCCTATGCCCGTCAATTTTTAGGCGGTTTAGAGCGTCCAGATGTAGATAAGATAGACGGACTATCTCCTGTAATTTCTATTGAACAAAAAACCACTAATAAGAGCCCACGCTCTACCGTAGGAACAATTACAGAAATTTATGACTTTTTAAGATTATTGTTTGCTAGAGCTGCAGATGCCTACTCTTATAACACAGGAGAAAAAATGGTAAGCTACAGTGATGAGCAAATAAAGAATTTAATTTTAACTGATTTTAAAGATAAAAGAATAGCAGTCTTAGCTCCAGTTGTAAAATCTAGAAAAGGACATTACAGAGAATTATTTGAACAAATTTCAAAACAAGGTTTTGTAAAAGTTCGGGTAGATGGTGAAATTAGGGAAATTGAGAAAGGCATGCGTTTAGATAGATACAAGACGCATGACATAGAAGTTGTCATAGATAGACTTATTGTGAATAGCTCATCAGAAAAACGTCTAGTAGAAACTATTAAAACTGCTCTTTACACTGGAAATAATATTTTAATGGTAATTGATGTTGATGACGAAAAACCAAGATATTTCAGTAAAGAACTCATGTGTCTTATCTCAGGAATTGCCTACCCAAGTCCAGAACCCAACACTTTTTCGTTTAATTCTCCTAAAGGAGCTTGTTCTAAGTGTAACGGATTAGGAATTACCAACGAAATAAATTTTAGCAAAGTAATTCCAGATGATTCAATTTCTATAAAAAATGGAGGAATTGTTCCTTTGGGAGAAGAGAAGAATAGCTGGATTTTTAAACAGCTACATTTAATTGCTGATAGGTATGGTTTTAAGTTAAGTGATGCTATAAAATCTATTCCAGAAGAAGCTCTTACCATTATTCTTAATGGAGGAAATGAAAAATTTTCTATAGCTTCTAAAACCATGGGAGTTACCCGTAAATATGAAATAGATTTTGAAGGAATTACCTCATTTATAGAAAACCAATATAAATCTAGTGAAAGTAGGTCTATTAAACGATGGGCAAAAGGCTTCATGGATGAGGTTACTTGCAGTAATTGTGAAGGTAATCGATTAAAAAAAGAAAGTCTTCATTTTAAAATAAATGAAAAAAATATTAGTGATCTTGCCAAATTAGACATTAATGAACTAGCGGAATGGTTTCACAATTTAGATGCAAAGTTATCTGAAAGACAGCTTATTATTGCTTCTGAAATTTTAAAAGAAATTAAAACTAGAATTCAATTCTTATTAGATGTTGGCTTAGATTATTTAACCATAGACAGAACCTCAAAATCACTTTCTGGTGGTGAAGCACAACGCATTCGCTTGGCAACACAAATAGGGTCACAATTGGTTGGTGTCTTGTATATTTTAGATGAACCTAGTATTGGGCTTCACCAGCGAGACAATCAAAAACTCATAGATTCTTTATTGAAATTAAGAGATATTGGAAATTCTGTTTTGGTGGTTGAGCATGACAAAGACATGATAGAACATGCAGATTTTGTTTTTGATATTGGGCCTGGTGCTGGTGTGCATGGCGGTGAAATTGTAAGCGAAGGAACCTATCAAGAAATAAAAGAACACCCCACCTTAACTGCCGACTACTTGGGTGGAAGAAGACAAATTGAAGTGCCAAAAAACAGAAGAAAAGGAAATGGAAAATCTATCAAAATTACTGGTGCAACTGGAAATAATTTAAAAAACGTAACCGCCGAATTTCCATTAGGGAAAATGATTTGTGTAACGGGTGTTTCTGGAAGTGGAAAATCTACGTTAATTAATGAAACGCTCTATCCTATTTTAAACAAACACATATACAGAGGTGTTAAAGAACCAATGCCTTATAAAAAAATTACGGGTCTAGAACATGTAGATAAAGTCATAGACATCGATCAATCACCTATTGGTAGAACTACTCGTTCTAACCCTGCCACTTACACTGGTGTTTTTAGTGAAATACGAAGTTTGTTTGCCAAAACTCCAGAGGCTGCAATTAGAGGTTACAAACCGGGACGATTCTCTTTTAATGTCAAAGGAGGACGCTGTGAAACCTGCCAAGGAGGTGGAGTTAGAATCATTGAAATGAATTTTCTACCTGACGTGCATGTAGAATGCGAAACCTGCCAAGGAAAACGGTTTAACAGAGAAACACTAGAAATTAGATATAAAGGAAAATCTATTGCAGATGTATTAGAAATGACTATTGATCATGCTGTAGAATTCTTTAAACACATTCCAAAAATACATAGCAAACTAAAAACCATTAAAGATGTTGGTTTGGGGTATATTACCCTTGGACAACGATCTACAACGCTATCTGGTGGTGAAGCACAGCGCATTAAATTAGCTTCAGAATTATCTAAACGCGATACTGGAAACACCTTTTATATTTTAGACGAACCCACCACAGGACTTCACTTTGAAGATATTAGAGTGTTAATGAATGTGCTTAACACCCTTGCCGATAAAGGCAATACTGTACTAATTATTGAACACAATATGGACGTGATTAAATTGGCAGATTACATTATAGACATTGGTATGGAAGGTGGTAAAAAAGGGGGTGAAATTTTATGTAAAGGAACTCCTGAACAAATTGTAAAAAACAATAAAAGTTATACGGCTCAGTTTTTGAAGGAGGAATTAAGTTAACTTTGTAATAATTAAATAGCTTAGACATGACAAATGACGACAGAAAAATACGTGAGAAATTACAGCAAAAAACTTGGAACGAAATAAAAACCAATGACTCTTGGGCCATCTTTAAAATTATGGCCGAGTTTGTAGAGGGTTATGAAAAATTAAGTAAAATTGGTCCTTGTGTTTCTATCTTTGGTTCAGCAAGAACAAAGCCCGATGAAGAATACTATGAGCTTTCTGAAGAGGTGGCTTATAAATTAACTCAGAACGGGTATGGTGTTATTACTGGTGGTGGCCCAGGTATTATGGAAGCAGGTAACAAAGGAGCGCATAGAGGAAAAGGAACTTCTGTTGGTCTAAATATAGAATTGCCTTTTGAACAACATGACAATCCTTGGATAGATAAAGACAAAAATCTAGAATTCGATTACTTTTTTGTACGAAAAGTAATGTTTGTAAAATACTCACAAGGTTTTATTGTTATGCCTGGTGGTTTTGGAACTTTAGATGAGTTATTTGAAGCCATTACACTAATTCAAACCAAAAAAATTGGAAGATTTCCAATTGTTTTAGTAGGTTCATCTTTCTGGGGAGGTTTATTAGACTGGATTAAAAAAACCTTGCTTGAACAAGGAAATATTAGTGAAACAGATCTTAAATTGTTTAGAGTGGTAGATACCGCCGATGAGGCTATAGAACATTTAAATAAATTCTATAGTAAGTATAGTTTAAAACCGAACTTCTAGAGAATTCGATGAAATATAATGTATTTAAAAGAACAGTATTGTTCTTGTTTTTAGTCCTATTTACAACTTTAAACTATGGACAAACTCGCATCAAAGCAATGATGTATAATATATTAAACTATTCAGATTCTGAGGTAAGCCAAAATAAAACACCTTTTTTATCCACTATACTAAACGAAGTAAACCCAGACTTGTTGATGGTTTGTGAGGTGGTTGATGAAATAGGCTCTGATTACCTGTTTGAGAATGCAATTATTCCTTTTAATGAAGATTTTGAGAAAGCTCCTTTTGAAGAAAATCAATCTGGGAGTAATAGTTTGCAGCAAATGGTTTATTACAACTCAAAAAAATTAATTTTAGAGGAATCAAAAGTAATTACAGCAGATACAAGAGATATAAACCAATATACTTTTAAAATAAACACTGAAAACGCCGAAAGTAACCCCATAAGAATGGAAGTGTTTGTTACTCACTTAAAGGCTTCTTCAGGAGAGAATAATCGTGATAAAAGATTAACTTCCATACAAAGTTTTGTGAGTTATACCAATACTATAGCAAATGACAGTTATGTGTTATTTGCTGGAGATTTTAATTTTTACACTAGTAATGAAGAAGGGTATCAGTATTTAATTGATGATAGAAATCCAATTATAATGATAGATCCAATAGATAGACCCGCTACACCCTTTCCTGAAGATCCAAATATAGCAGATCCCTTCGAATACTACAATTCTAGTTCAATATACTTTTGGAGAAATAATTCGTTTGCAGACATTCATACTCAATCTACAAGAACCTCAAATAGTGGCCTCATTGATGATAGTGGGTCTACTGGTGGTTTAGATGATCGATTTGATTTTATTATGATGTCTGAAAACTTCAATACAAGCTCAGATTTATTTTATGTGAATGACAGTTACCAAGAAATAGGCAATAATGGAAACTGCTACAACTCCTTTTTAAGTAACACTAATTGTTCAGGAACTTACTCTCAAACCCTAAGAAATGCTTTAATTGAGTTTAGTGATCATTTACCTGTAGTCATGGAGATAGAAACTCCAGAAAATACCCTATCTACTGAAGTTGTTTCTACTATTAAATTTGTTGAATCAAATAGTACTCAAGACTATTTAAACATATTTTTGACAGATAATTTAGATAAAAATAACATTAAGATTTATACCACTAATGGGCAACTAATTCAAGTAAAAACTCAAGCAAACACATCGGATAATTCTTTGATGATTGATGTTAGACATCTTTCAAAGGGTATTTACTATCTTTCGCATCAAAAATTAAAGAGCCCATTAAAATTTATCAAAATTTAATTGAAGAACTATACATTCATATTATTCATGATTATGTGCTCATTTATCGAGGTAAATGGACAAGAGCACAGAATTCATATAGATGCTCAATTAGACAATACAAAAGATATCATTCGTATTAATCAACGCATTATTTTTTACAATGATTCAGACACAACACTCACCCATATTTATCTTCATAACTGGGCAAACGGTTATAAAAACAATAAAGCTCCGTTAGCCAAAAGACTTATTGAAGATTACGATAAATCATTATACTTTGCCAATCAAAAAGACAGAGGTTTTACAACTATTAAGAACTTGACTGTAGATTACGAAACAGCTGCATTCTCTGAAATAGAAGATGAAAAAATTGACATCATTAAAATCGTATTAAATACTCCCCTATCCTTAAAAAAATCTACGACTATTAATATTGCTTATGATGTTAAAATTCCTAGTGCAAAATTTACTCGTTATGGAAAAACAAAAACTGGCTATCATTTAAGATATTGGTACCTAGTCCCTGCTGTTTTCAAAGATGACTGGAAAGTAATGAGTAATTTAAATATGGATGATTTACTGACCAACAGTACAAATTATAGTATTAAAATTAAGCTTCCAAAACACTATTTTTTAAATTCAAATTTATCTAAACTCAAAACACAGGAAGAAAACGTAAATGAATTTTTACTATCTGGAAAACAAAGAACAGATGTTCTTTTACAGATAGATACTAAAGATAATTATAAATCCTTCAAAACAGATAAAATTGAGATTAAAACAGATTTATTCAATACTGCTATTGATAAAAAGCTAACCAATGATATCTTGAACAGACAATTACTATTTATAGGGGATTTTTTAGGAGAATATCCTCACAAAAAATTATTGATTGACGAAGTTTCACAAGCTAAAAATCCTATTTATGGATTAAATCAGCTCCCCAATTTTATAAGGCCATTTCCTGATGTTTTTGAATGGGATTTAACCATGCTAAAGGCTGTAACAAAAAAATACATAGACCATACATTACTCCTAGATAAAAGAAAAGATTATTGGCTAACCGATGGTTTGCAAACTTATTTAATGATGAATTATGTTTCACAGTACTACCCAGAAATTAAACTGGCTGGTAATATTTCTAAAATATGGGGGTTCCGAAATTTTAATTTTTCAAAATTAAAATTTAACGATAAATATCCTTTTGTGTATCAATACACTGCCAGACAATTTTTAGACCAAGCATTGAACACAAGATCTGATTCTTTATCTAATTTTAATCGAAAAATAGCCGGTAAATACAAAGCAGGGCTGGGTTTAAGATACCTTGCTGATTATATTGGAGACACAATTATTAGTTCATCTTTTAAAGAATTTTATAAAAAAAATAAATTAAATTTTGTCAAAAGCGAATCCTTTAAAAAAATTGTTTCTTCAAAAACTTCAAAAGATATTAACTGGTTTTTTGATGAATATCTTACCACAGATAAAAAAATAGATTACACCATAAAAAAAGCTGTAGTACTTGATGATTCTGTATATGTTACCATCAAGAATAAAAGAAATATAACTGCACCGGTAGCTTTGTATGGTTTAAAAAATAAACAAGTTAAATTTAAGAAATGGCTTACTAATATAGACAGTACAACAACTGTAGCAATTCCTAAAAATGGTTTCGATAGGGTTTCCTTAAATTTTGAAAATTCATATCCAGAGTTTAATTCGATGGATAATTGGAAAAAAGTAGGAAAAAATATATTAAACAAACCCATACAATTTAAGTTATATAAGGATATAAATGACCCCTATTACCATCAGATCTATTTACAACCCAATATAAAATACAACTACTATGATGGGGCTTTGTTAGGACTAAGAATTCATAACAAACCCATACTATCTAGAAATTTTCAATTTTCTATAACACCTCAGTATGGAACAAAGAGCAACTCTTTAAACGGAATATTTAATACGCGCTACATCCAATACTTTGAAAATTCAAAAATAAATAGGATTTTTTACACTATTTCTGGTAGTAATTTACATTATGCAGAAGATCTTTCTTACAATACTTTTAATCAAAGTATTACAGTACAATTTAGAAGGAAAAGTTTACGTGACGTAGGAGGTAGTTTTTTATCTGCCAGATTATTAAATATTAATAGAGAATTGGCGCCCAATAGTTCTCAATCTGATTCAGATAAATACCAAGTATTTAAATTAAAATACTATTTCAATAAGCCAGACATTATTAAAGGGCTTAAATATTCTTTTGAAACAGAATTAGCTAGTAAATATACTAAAGCAACAGGAGAATTGCGTTACAGAAAATTAACTGCTAAAAACACTCAACTTGATTTTAGATTTTTTGCAGGTTCATTTATAAATAATCGAACAGATTCAGATTTTTTTAGTTTTGGTTTGGATAGAGCCAATGATTATTTATTTGAATTAAATTACATAGGAAGATCAGAAAGTTCTGGTTTACTTAGCCAACAATTTATTATGGCTGAAGGTGGTTTTAAATCAAGTCTAAATCAACGTTTTGCAAATCAACATTTGATTTCTTTCAATTCTAGCATTGGTATTTGGAAATGGCTAGAAATATACAATGGGCTCGCTTTTGTAAAAAATAGAGGTCTTAACCCATTTATTGGATACGAAAGCGGTATTCGGCTTAATTTTATTCATAATATATTTGAATTTTATCTACCAGTCTATTCAACCAATGGATGGGAAATAAACAAGAAAGCATACCCAAAAAGTATTCGGTTTGTATTGGTTGCCAAAACCAGAGCTATTTTTAATTTTTTTAGACGTGGTTTTATATAAAAACTACTTGGAATAAAAATTATAATGACCGCATCTTTCCCTTAAAAAGTGATGTTTTAGATATCATTCAAAAAAACTATCTTTGCAACATCTAAATAATCCAGAATTATGCCGACCACTGCTACTAAATCTAACACTAAAAATTTATCGTTTAATGACTTTAAAAATGAAGTTTTAAATGACTATAAAATTGCTAGAATTAGTAGAGAATGTAGTTTATTAGGTAGAAGAGAAGTTCTAACTGGAAAAGCCAAGTTTGGTATTTTTGGTGATGGGAAAGAGGTCCCTCAATTAGCAATGGCTAAAGCCTTTAAAAACGGTGATTTTCGCTCGGGTTATTATAGAGATCAAACCTTTATGATGTCTATAGGAGAATTAAATGCTCAACAATTTTTTGCTGGTTTGTACGCACACACAGACATTAACATAGAACCGATGTCTGCTGGACGTCAAATGGGTGGTCATTTTTCTACTCACAGTATAGATGATAATGGTGATTGGAAAAATCTGACTTTACAGAAAAATTCTAGTGCAGATATTTCTCCAACTGCTGCTCAAATGCCAAGACTAGTTGGATTGGCACAAGCATCAAAAGCATACAGAAATATTGAAGACTTGAATAAGAAATCTCATTTTTCTGTTAATGGAAATGAGGTAGCTTGGGGAACCATTGGAAACGCCAGCACTAGTGAAGGAATTTTTTTTGAAAGTATTAATGCTGCTGGTGTTCTAGAAGTTCCTATGGTAATGAGTGTCTGGGATGACGAATATGGAATCTCTGTTCATGCCAAACATCAAACAACCAAAGAGAGTATTTCTGAAATTTTGAAAGGTTTTCAAAAAGAGGAAGGGACTAACGGTTATGAAATTTTTGTAGTGAATGGATGGGACTATGTTCAGTTAATTGATGTGTATGCAAAAGCATCAAGAATAGCTAGAGAAAATCATACACCCGTTTTAATTCATGTTAAAGAGTTAACACAACCACAGGGGCATTCTACCTCCGGATCTCATGAACGATATAAAAATATTGAACGATTAAAATGGGAGAAGGAATTTGATTGCATTGAAAAAATGCGAGAATGGATTCTAAACTTTGAATTAGAGGATGGAAATGGAAATATCCTAAAATTTGTAGATGATAACCAAGAATTAATATCACTTGAAAAAGAAGCAAAAAAAGAGGTAGCTACTGCAAAAAGAACTGCCTGGAATGCTTTTATAAATGAGATAAAACAAGAGGTTACAACTGCTGCTAGGCTATTGGAAAAAGTAGCTATAAAAAGTAGTAATGGGACTTTTATCACTAAAATAAAAAATGATTTAGAGTCTCTAATAGAACCTATTAGAAAAGACGTATTAACCGCCTCAAGAAAAGCACTTCGATATCTAAAAGATGAAAATTTTACTGAAAAAATTGAACTTCAAGAATTCATAAAAAAATCAATTTCAGAAGCTTCCTACAAATATTCTTCTCATCTAACTAGTGAAACAACAAAAGCAACAGTAAATATTTCTGAGAAATTAGTTAACTATGGTTCTGAAAAAAAGATTGTTGATGGTAGAATTATCATGAGAGAAAATTTTGATGCTATCTTAAATAATTATCCAGAAGTATTAATATTTGGTGAAGATGCAGGTAAAATTGGCGATGTAAATCAAGGATTAGAAGGGCTTCAACAAAAATATGGGACACAACGAGTTTCTGACACTGGTATTAGAGAAGCTACTATTATTGGGCAAGGTATTGGGTTAGCCATGAGAGGGCTTCGCCCAATTGCCGAAATCCAATATTTAGACTATTTATTATATGGTCTTCAAATAATGAGCGATGATTTAGCTACCCTGAGATACAGAACATTTGGAAAACAAAAAGCGCCTTTAATCATTAGAACCAGAGGACATCGTTTAGAGGGTATTTGGCATTCTGGGTCACCAATGGGTGGTATTATTAATAACATAAGAGGTATTCATGTACTAGTCCCTAGAAATATGACAAAAGCAGCAGGATTTTATAACACGCTTCTTCAAGGAGATGACCCTGCATTGGTAATCGAATGTTTAAATGGCTATCGACTTAAAGAAGAATTACCATCAAATTTTGGAGAATTTACAACTCCTATTGGAGTAGTAGAAAACATTAGACAGGGAAAAGACATTACGGTAGTATCATATGGTTCTACGTTAAGGATAGTTCAAGAAGTAGCCAAAGAATTAATGCAAATAGGTATAGATATTGAAATTATAGATGCTCAAAGTCTTTTACCGTTTGATATCAATCATGATACCCTAAAATCTGTAGCCAAAACAAATAGATTGTTAATTGTAGATGAAGATGTGCCAGGAGGTGCCTCTGCCTATTTATTACAACAAATTATTGAAGAACAGGATGGTTACCAATACTTAGATAGTAAGCCAGCAACATTAACTTCAAAAGCCCACAGGCCAGCTTATGGTTCAGATGGAGACTACTTTTCAAAGCCCTCAGCAGAGGATATCTTTGAGAAAATTTATGAAATGATGCATGAAGCTGATCCTAATAAATACAAGAGCTTGTATTAATATTTTATAAAAAATTTTTTACTTATATTTTTAATATCCTCTAACTAAGTTCATTATTAGATATTTAATATCTTAGTGAGGTTTAATTTAAACTTTAATCGCATGAAAAACTTATTTTCAGTAGTACTAATTATATGCATTTTAATACCTCTTAATTTTTCTGCCCAAAGTGGAAGAATTAAAAAGAGAAAAAAAGCTGCTAAAAAAATTACACCAGTTACCAAAAAAAACACAAAAAAGGTTCCTAAATATTCAGACTATGTAAATAAAAATACCAAGACCGATAAAGGACTATTTTCTGTGCATGAAACAAAAGATAAATTTTATTATGAAATACCTGATACGCTTTTAAACAAAGAATTTCTTTTAGTAACACGTTTAAAAGATATTCCAGCCGGATTAGGTGGTGGTTATGTAAATGCTGGAACAAAAATAAACACACAAGTGGTTGTTTGGGAGAAATTTAAACATAAAATTCTTTTAAAAGTTAAGTCTTATAAAGCAATTGCTGAAGATAGTTTACCTATCTATAAATCTGTAAAATCAAACAATTTAGAACCAGTTATATATGCTTTTGATGCTACAATTAAAAACTCAGATTCAACGGCAACTTTGGTAGAGGTTACTAAATTTTTATCTTCAGATGTTAAGGCTATTAGCGGTTTACCATCATCTCTTAGAAAGAGATATAAGGTAAAAAGATTAGATGCGTCAAGAAGTTTTATTAATGCAATTAAAAGTTATCCAAAAAACATAGAAGTTGTTCAAGATTTCACCTTTGATGCGGATGCTCCACCTAGCAATAAGAGTACCAATACTATTACAGTAAGAGTTAATCAATCTATGATTATGCTTCCAGAACAACCTATGATGCCTAGATTATTTGATAAGCGAGTAGGTTATTTCACCGTTAATACTATTGACTATAATTCAGAAGCGTTAAAAGCAGATGCTAAAAGCTACATAAGAAGATGGAGACTGGAACCCAAAGACTTGGAAGCTTATAACCGAGGTGAATTGGTAGAACCCCTAAAACCCATTGTCTATTATTTAGATCCTGCTACACCAAAAAAATTAAGGAAGTATATTAAACAAGGAGTAGATGATTGGCAAAAAGTTTTTGAAACTGCAGGGTTTAAAAATGCTATCATGGCTAAATATCCACCAACTAAAGAAGAAGATCCTGAATTTAGTATGGAAGATGTCCGGTATTCATCAATTAGGTATGTAGCAAGTACAACTAGGAATGCTGTTGGTCCTAGTGTATCTGATCCAAGATCTGGAGAAATCATTGAAAGTGATATAGTATGGTACCACAATCATCTTCGTTCCTATAGAAACAGGTATTTACTTGAAACAGGTGCAGCAAATCCTTTAGCAAGAACCTTAGATACACCCCAAGAAGAAATTGGAGAAATGATGCGTATGGTAATTTCGCATGAGATTGGACATGCTTTAGGTCTGCCACATAATATGGCAGCTAGTTATGCATATCCTGTAGATTCCTTACGATCTGGGGAGTTCACTCAAAAAAATGGAATAGCTGCTACCATCATGGATTATGCTAGATATAATTATGTAGCGCAACCTGGTGATAAAAATATAAGATTTATACGTCAATTAGGCCCCTACGACCACTATTCGATCAATTGGGGGTATCGAGTGCTTCCAAATATTAAAAACCCCGCAGGTGAAACTAAAACTTTAGACAAATGGATTTCTGATAAAGGAAACGATCCTATTTATAAATTTGGAATTCAAAGAAGAGGAGGTTTTGATCCTGAATCTCAAACAGAAGGCATAGGAAATAATCAAGTAAAAGCAAGTACTTATGGGGTTAAAAACTTAAAAATTGTTGCAAAAAACCTTCAAAACTGGACTTCTGACCAAACTAATAATTATGATGATTTATCAGAATTACATAGAGAATTGTTAGGGGTGTTTAGTAGATACTCTGGTCATGTAACTGGTATTATTGGTGGTGTTACAGAAAATAATAAAAAACCAGAACAAGATGGTTATATCTACACAAATTTATCTAAAACATCACAGAAAGAAGCTATGAAATGGCTTCAAAACAATGTTTTTAATAACGTAGAGTGGTTGATCCCAAATGAAATCATTAAAAATATAAATTCATCTGGTCATACGGGAAGTATTTTAAAGTTACAAAACAGGCAACTTTTTAGTCTTTTAAACACTCAAAGATTACAAAGAATGATGGACGCAGAAGTAACACAAGAAGATCTGTATAGTACATTAGACATGTTCAGAGATTTAAGGAATGGACTATTTTCAGAAATAAAAACAAATAAAAATGTAACAATTTACAGAAGAAATATTCAAAAGTCATTCATTGAAAAAATATCCTCATTAATGAATACTAAAGACATTAAAAATTTTGATTTATTTTCTATTATAAGAGGAGAATTAATTGTTTTAAAAAACCAACTAACAAACATAAATAAAAAGAATATTAATTTGATGACTAGATACCATTACGATGATTGTTTGGCAAGAATTATAAACATGCTAAATCCCAACAAATAATACTAATAATCAAATATCAAAAAGTATTTATCTATTTGATAATTGATTTTTACAATAATAAGAAATTGATGAAATCACTACAGGGTTGTATTTTTGTAAAAAATTAAAAATCCAGTATGAATAGTATTGATAATCTTAAATGGCGATATGCTGTGAAAAAATTTGACCATCACAAAATTCTAAGTGACAATCAAATTAATATTTTAAAACAAGCCTTTAACCTAACTGCTACTTCCTACGGTTTGCAACCAATTAAACTAGTAGTAGTAAAAAATAAAGATATTCAAAAAGAACTTGTTCTACACAGCTGGAATCAACAACAGGTCTCCCAAGCCTCTCACCTACTCGTTATTTGTGTAGACACAAAATTAGATGAAACTGACGTAGAAAAATATTTTGAAAGAGTAAAAGAAATTAGAAATACACCTGATGAAATTATCAACTCTTTTAAAGAATATCTTAAAACAACTATTTCTGGAAAAACTAAGGAAGATTTACTTTCCTGGGGTAAAAATCAAGCTTATCTAGCATTAGGAAATTTATTAACTGTTTGTGCAAACGAAAAAATAGATTCATGTCCAATGGAAGGTTTTATTCCAGAAAAGTATGACGAAGTCTTGGGGTTAAAAGAAAAAAATCTATCATCTGTACTGGTTTTACCTGTTGGATACAGAGCTGAGGATGACATCATGACTCAACAAAAGAAAGTAAGAAAAAATATTGATGAAATAGTAATAGATATTTCTTAATACAGCCCTTGTTTTTAGTTAATTTTACAAAAAATATTTTACTTTATAATATCTATGGAATCTCCGATAAGAAAATTACAACCTGTTAGTATTTGGAATCATTTTTCTGACTTAAATGCGGTACCTCGCCCTTCAAAAAAAGAAGAACGAATTATTGATTTTATGGTAAATTTCGGAAATAAACTCATGTTAGAGACTATTGTCGACGAAGTTGGAAATGTTATCATAAAAAAGCCTGCAACCAAGGGCTTTGAAAATAAAAAAACCGTTGTGATGCAAAGCCATTTGGACATGGTTCATCAAAAAAATTCTGAATCAGTTTTTGATTTTGAAACTCAGGGAATAAACATGTTCATAGATGGAGATTGGGTTACTGCAGACGGAACTACACTAGGGGCAGATAATGGATTAGGAGTTGCAGCTATCATGGCAGTGCTTTCATCTAACACCATAGAGCATCCAACTATAGAAGCACTTTTTACAATCGATGAAGAAACCGGAATGACGGGTGCTATGGGATTAAAGGGAGGTGTTTTATCAGGTGAGATTTTATTAAACTTAGATACAGAGGAAGACGATGAAATAGATATGGGTTGCGCTGGAGGGATTGACGTTACTGCAAATAGAAGTTACCAAGAAGAAACAACACCTACAGATACAGTAGCTTTTAAAATAGCTATTAAAGGATTACAAGGGGGTCATTCTGGGATGGATATCCATAAAGGTATAGGAAATGCTAATAAATTAATGAATAGAATACTGTTCCACGGTACAGAAACAGTTGGATTAAGAGTTTCAAACATCGATGGAGGTAGTCTAAGAAATGCCATACCAAGAGAAAGTTTTTCAACAATCGTAATAAATGCAAACGAGAAGGAACGCTTTTTGTTAAAAATGAAAGACTTAATTGGTTTAATTAAAGAAGAATTTAAAACCATAGAACCAAATCTAGCCGTAGATATAATTAGTACAGATATTCCAAACAAAATAATGGATGTAGCGACTCAAAAAGTTTTTTTGAAATCTATATACACCACATTAAATGGAGTTTACAGAATGAGCCCAGATATTACCGATTTGGTGGAAACATCTAATAATTTAGCTAGAATACTAGTTGGAAATGGAAAAATATATGTAGCATGTTTAACACGCTCTTCTTCAGAATCATCAAAAAATGATTTAACTAATGCATTAACATCTAGTTTTGAATTAGCCAATTTTAAAGTTGAATTATCTGGTTCCTATCCAGGATGGCAGCCCAATATAAATTCAGAAATATTAAAAATTTGTACTCATTTATACGAAAATTTATTTGGGGGAAAAGCAAAAGTAGAGGCCTGTCATGCTGGATTAGAGTGTGGTATTCTTGGCCAAAACTACCCGCTAATGGATATGGTTTCTTTTGGTCCTACTATAAAAGGAGCTCATTCACCTGACGAAAGAGTTAGCATTTCTTCTGTTCAAAAATTTTGGAAATTTTTACAACAAATATTAAAAAATATCCCAGAAAGAAACTCATAATATTGCACGCATTATTATAAAAACTTTAGTTAAAAACTTACATTAAAAATTGTTTAAAAACTTGAATAAAATTGATTTAATTATCTTAAAATCAGTAATTTAAATGGTTTAAACTTTGTTAACATCTATTCTTTCCAACAATAGTATTTAATTGTAAATTTACTTGATGAAACTAGAATTGTTCAATGGGTAAAATTATAGCAATAGCAAACCAGAAAGGTGGGGTCGGTAAAACAACAACATCTATAAATCTAGCTGCAGCACTCGGAGTTTTAGAGAAAAAAGTTTTATTGATAGATGCTGATCCTCAGGCCAATGCTTCTTCTGGACTAGGTATAGACATTGAATCTATTGAAATTGGAAGCTATCAAGTATTAGAGCATACTTGCTCAGCTCAAGAAGCTATTTTAAAAACTTCGTCACCAAATTTAGATATCATTGCATCACACATAGATTTAGTAGCCATAGAAATTGAATTGGTAGACAAAGAAAGAAGAGAGTATATGCTAAAAGATGCTCTTGAAAAAATTAAAGATAATTATGATTTTATAATTATTGATTGTGCTCCTTCCCTTGGATTAATTACGCTTAACTCATTGGTTGCAGCCAATTCTGTGATCATTCCAATACAGTGTGAATATTTTGCATTAGAAGGTCTTGGTAAATTATTAAATACAATTAAAAGTGTTCAAAAAATTCATAATAAGGATTTAGATATTGAAGGGTTATTACTTACCATGTTTGATTCTCGATTACGTTTATCTAATCAAGTAGTAGATGAGGTTCAAAAACACTTTAGTACCATGGTTTTTGATACAATTATTCGAAGAAATACACGTTTAGGAGAAGCACCAAGTTACGGAGAAAGCATCATTTCTTATGACGCAACAAGTAAAGGTGCAGTAAATTATTTAAATTTGGCTAATGAACTCTTAAAAAAGAATCAATACTATGGCTAAAGCCACAAAAAAACAGGCACTAGGTAGAGGTTTATCGGCATTATTAAAAGATACTTCCAGTAATGTTAAAAACAACGATGATGTTGTTGGTAACATTATAGAAGTAGCGTTAGAAACTATTCAGGTAAATCCATACCAACCGAGGACCTATTTTGATGAAGACTCATTAAGTGAGTTAGCAACTTCCATAAGAGAATTAGGAGTTATTCAGCCTATAACAGTCAGAAAATTAGGAGACACCTATCAATTGGTTTCAGGGGAACGTCGTTTTAGAGCCTCAAAATTAATTGGCAATAAAACAATACCGACCTATATTAGAACCGCTAATGACCAAGAAATGCTAGAAATGGCATTGGTAGAAAATATTCAACGTAAAAATCTTGATCCTATAGAAATAGCTTTATCATACCAAAGACTTATAGATGAGATACAATTAACTCAAGAAAATTTAAGTGTAAGAGTTGGTAAAAAAAGATCTACTGTTGCAAACTACTTAAGACTGCTTAAACTAGATCCAATTTTGCAAACTGGAATGAGAGATGGGTTCATCTCTATGGGTCATGGTAGGGCGCTAATCAATGTAAGTGACTCAAATGACCAACTAATTATTTATAAAAAAATACTAAAAGATAAACTATCTGTTAGACAAACTGAAGAATTAGTTAAAAACTTAAAAAGCAATACTTCACAAAGTAAATCAGTCAATAAAAAGCTACCTAAGTACATAAAAGAGAGCATCTTAAGTATCAATAAATATCTTGATCAGAAAATTGACATCACTATAAATTCTAAAGGAAAAGGGAAAATTTCAATTCCATTTCATTCTAAAGAAGATTTTGAACGAATTAAAAACTTATTAAAATAAGTGTTTCTTAAAAATTTCATACAAAGTGTTCTAATTCTTTCCTCTTTTTGCTGTTTTAGTCAAAAAGACACTACTCAAGTTGGGAAAAAGAAAAATAAGATAACTTCAAATAGAATATACAACCCACTATCTCCATCTAAAGCTGCATTTTTTTCAGCAGTATTTCCTGGAGGAGGCCAGATCTACAATAAAAAATATTGGAAAGTGCCCCTAGCCTGGGCAGCAGTGGGAATTCCTACCTATTTTTATCTAGATAATAACAGTGAATATAAAAGATATAGAACAGCATATAAACAACGTAAAATTGGAGAAAGAGACGAATTTACGTTAGATGATGGAACAGAACTTATCTCATTAACAGGTTTAGAGAGAGCTCAAAAAACACTGAGAGGTAATCGAGACCTATCTTTATTGGTTGTATTACTAGGGTATGTTCTTCAAGTAGTAGAGGCAAGTGTTAATGCTCATTTATTGCAATTTGATGCAAGTGATAATATCAGTATTAATCCGTCTATATTAACCAATCCTATTAATTTTGAAGCTCCTTCTGTTGGGTTTAGTTTTAAATATACTTTTTAAATAAGCTATAATTATTTTAAAATTTTTAAATAAAAAATACATGAAAATAGTACTCTTTGGATATGGGAAAATGGGGAAAGAAGTTGAAAAAATTGCACTTGAAAGAGGACATGAATTAATTTTAAGAATTGAAAACAATGAGGAATATGATATATCTGAAGCAGATGTGGCTATAGATTTTAGTGTTCCTAGTGCTGCTTTTAACAATATTACAAGCTGTTTTAAAAAAAATATCCCAGTAATATCTGGAACTACTGGATGGTTAGAAGATTACGAAAAAGCTGTAACTATTTGTAAAAAAAATAATGGAAGTTTTATTTATGCCTCTAATTTTAGTATTGGTGTGAATCTTTTTTTTGAATTGAATGATAAACTCTCCAGAATAATGAATTCAAATTACAATTACTCTCCAAGTATTGAAGAGATTCATCATACTAAAAAATTAGATGCACCTAGTGGTACTGCAATTACAATTGCAGAACAAACTATTAAAAATTCCTCAATAAAACAATGGTGTTTACAAACCAATCGAGCGAAAGTTGATAAAGAAATTATCCCTATTAGTTCTAAAAGAATTAAAGATGTTCCCGGAACACATATAGTTACTTATGAATCTAGGATAGATTCTATTGAAATTAAACATACAGCTCACAACAGAAAGGGATTTGCCCATGGTGCTATTATAGCTGCAGAATGGTTAATCAACAAAAGTGGAGTGTATACAATGAAAGATGTGTTAAACTTAGATTAAAAATTGTAACATTTTCTTTTATTTGTAACAAATAACTAAATAGTAAAATAGTATAGTATGACATTTATTGAATGGTTTATTTTTTTCCTAGTAATTCAAGTAATACATTTTGCAGGAACATGGAAATTATATTTAAGAGCCAACAGAAAAGCTTGGGAAGCTGCTATTCCTATCTACAATGCTGTTATTTTAATGAAGATTATAAACAGACCAAAATGGTGGGTAATTTTATTATTTATTCCAGTAATAAATCAATTAATGTTTCCTATTGTATGGATAGAAACGGCTAGAAGTTTTGGTTTTAACAAACGAAAAGATACTGCTTTAGTGTTGCTAACTTTAGGGTTTTACTTGTTTTTCATAAACTATGCTACAAATTCAACATATAAAATAAATAGAAGTTTAAAACCTAGGACAGCTTTAGGAGAATGGGTAAGTTCTATTGCTTTTGCTATTATAGCTGCTACCCTAGTTCATACTTATGTAATGCAACCCTATACTATACCCACCTCGTCACTTGAGAAAACATTATTAGTTGGCGATTACTTATTTGTAAGTAAATTTCATTATGGCGCTAGGGTACCAACAACTACTATTGCTACCCCTATGCTTCATGACAGCATCCCTACTGCTATAATAAGTGAAAAGAATACCAAGTCTTATTTAAACAAGCCTCTATTGCCTTATGTAAGAATTCCTGGATTTCAAAAAATTAAAAGGAATGATATTGTAGTCTTTAACTGGCCAGTAGATACATTGGTTCATTGGATGGACCCTAGTAAAGGAACAGACTTTAAGCCTTTAGATAAAAAAACTAATTATGTTAAACGGTGTGTTGGAATTGCAGGTGATACTTTAGAAGTTAGAGACGGATATGTTTATATTAATGGAAAACAAAACATACTTCCAGATAGAGCAAAACTTCAATTTTATAACAAAGTGTATTCTGAAAAAGGATTGTCTACACAAAAGCTACTAAGATATACAGACAAAGAATTTGAGAGAAAGTTTATTATCAACTTTACCAGTCAAAATCAATTTGAAAAGGTAATGAGATATGCAACAAATAATCCTGAAAAAATAAAGGATAAACAGTTTATTATTACCACCTCAGATGAAGGCGTTCCTAAATGGATTATAAATGGTTACAGATTAGATATCAAAGAGATTAGCACAAAAATAAGAAAGGCTAATATTACTGATGAGATAGCTGCCAAACTCAGAAAAGATTCAGAGGTAGACAGCGTTGTTAAAGTGATAAATCCAAAAGGGAATAAGGGAAATAATATGTTCCCACAAGTGACCAACTTATCTTGGAATACAGACAACTATGGCCCTATATATATCCCTAAAAAAGGAACAACTGTTCCATTAAATATGAACTCAATCCCTTTTTATGAAAGAATAATTGGTGATTATGAAAACAATGAGCTCGAAGTGATTGGGGAACATATCTTTGTAAATGGCAAAAAATCTACATCTTATACTTTTAAACAAGATTATTATTGGATGATGGGAGATAATAGACAAAATTCTTTAGATGCCAGAAGTTGGGGATATGTTCCATTTGATCATGTTGTTGGTAAGCCTGTTTTAATATGGTTTAGTATAAATGAAGGGAAAATTAGATGGGAAAGATTATTTACCACTGTTGGAGGAAACGGTGAACCAGTATCTTATCTAATGTATTTTTTAATTGCTGTAGCTGGCTATATTGGATATTCTTTTTTGAGAAAAAATAAAAAGAAGGTGTCATAATGGCCCTATTTATTCCTACATACTTCTCTCCAATATCACAATACCAAGCACTATTAAATTCTAATTCTATTACTTTTGAAGTTGAGGACAACTATCAAAAACAAACTTACAGGAATAGATGTTACATTTATGGCGCTAATGGAAAACAATTGTTAAATATCCCTGTTTCCATTCCTAAATCAACTAAAAAAACAAAATCTAAAGACATTCTAGTTGAAAATTCTAATTGGCAAAAACAGCACTACAAATCATTAGAAGCTGCCTACAATCACTCTCCTTTTTTTGAATTTTATAAAGATGACCTTCAGAAAATATTTTCTAAAAAGTACACATATTTATTAGATGTAAATTTAGATTCTTTCACTTTTATTATGGATGCGCTGGAATTGACTGTAGAATACAAATTTTCAAAAACATACGAAGAAATTAAGCCTAATGATTTTAGAGATCTTGCAGACTCAAAAAAGAAGATTGAAATATCTTCTCTACCCTACATACAAATGTTTGATCAAAAATTTGGCTTTCTAAAAAACCTTTCTATACTAGACCTACTTTTTATGGAAGGTCCTAATTCTATTAATTTTCTCGAAAAATAATTTTGTAGCTCTAGGTAACAACTAAAATTTGAGCAATTTAATTAGTGTACTTGAATTTAAAAAGGTTAATTAATTTTTTTCTTTTTTTTTCTTAATTTTGAAATATATGATTCCCTTTTTAAAAAATTTAACTTTATTTCCACCTTACCAGAAAAAAACATGGAAAGTATTATAGAATTATATATTCATTCAAAAACAGCAATAAATTTAATAGTTAATATACTTGAAGAGGTTGAATATAAGAAAGGCGAGAAACTAGTTACTCTAGAAAAAAAAACCTATGATATGTTTTTTATTAAAAAGGGTATTACAAGGTCTTATTATACAGATGAAAAAGGAAAATCTCATACTCGTTTTTTATTCGTCTATCCTCAAGCATTTGGCTCCTTAACATCCTTAATTTTAGACGAACCCTCTACAATGACTCACGAGGCTTTAACAGATTGTATCGTTTTAAAAGGCGATTTTAGAGAATTTAAAAAGCTTGCCTCCACTAACTTAGAAATATCAAATTTATATTGGTCACTCCTTGAAAATGGATTTATTATGATGGATAAAAGAAATCGTGAGTTATCCTCATTAGATGCAAAACAATTATATTTAAAATTACTAGAAGAAAAACCACAAATTTTAGAATCTATACCACTTAACCATATCGCTTCTTATTTAAATATTACCCCAGTTCAGTTAAGCAGAATCAGAAGAGATTTAAAAAATAGTTAACCAATTAAATATGTCTCTAAAATTCATTATACACTATGGATTTCATTTTTTGTTGCCATTAGTTATTTCTTTGTGCTTTTATAAAAAAAAATGGAAGCAAGTGTATTTACTATTTTTAGGATCAATGCTTGTAGATTTAGATCACTTACTAGCTGATCCAATATTTGATCCTAATAGATGTAGCATCAATTTTCACCCTTTACATACTTATTATGCAGCTGGAGCATATATCCTTATGGTCATTCCAAAAAAAAGTAGAATACTGGGAATAGCATTCCTACTTCACCTGTTTACAGATTATTTAGATTGCTACCTCTAAAGTTTTAAAATTTTAGTCAGTAATTGGTTTATCTCAGCAGATATCTTCAATTTTACCGCTGCTAAAAGGTAGACAACTGAGATAATAATGGTCTTCAAAGCTATATTAATAATTGGATGATATTTAAAATTCCAAAAATAGAAAGCAAAAAATAAACCAACTATTAAAAATAGTGATATGAATGTTTTATTAGTTATTGGTGTGATATTCAAATTAAACTTTAAAATAATAAGTTTTATGGTATTAAAAACAAAAATAACAATGAGTGTTGCCAATGCTAAACCATTAGTCCCATAAAGATCAAATAACCAAATATTTAAATAATAGACAGAAAAAGCCATACCTAAGTTTAATGGAAGTGTAATTTTATAGAATACAGAATTATTGATAATTGCACCATTATTTCCTAAAAACATGGTAAACATTTTAGCTCCTGAAATCATTAAAACAACCAATTCTCCACCAGCATATCCTTTATCAGGTATTAGTTTAAATAATTCATGAACTCCGCAATTAACCAATAAAAAAAGAAGCCCACTTACTAATAATAAGTTTATAGAACTTTTCTTATACAAACTTTCAATCTCCACAGCATTATTGTCATTAATAGTTTTAGAAGTAATAGGTTGTAAAATCTGAGCCATAGCTCTTCCTGGTGCTTCAATTAAAGAACCTATAAATACCGCAACTGCGTAATAAGCTGCTATTTCAACAGTTTCTTTATCAGGTATCATTACCTTATCAATATCAAGAAGTATAGCACCTGCACTCCCTGCAAGAACCATGTATAATGAATACCTTAAAACTTCTTTAAAATTTTTTGGAAGATGAAAACTAAATTTTGGAAAATATAACCAAAATGCATAGAACATCATGATAATAGCCCTAATAACATAAGCGCCTGTTAGACAATAAATAAATTGAGGTTTGGTTAAAAAATCAAAAAAGACTGAAATCAATAATATTAAAACAACAGCTCTATTCCAAAACTCCTTTAAAATATTACCAAAGATAGATTGCATTTGAACTTTCGCCCATGAATAAAAAACCTCAAAATATGTTGTTGATATGGATACAATAAAAATAACAAAGGTGTAATCCTTTAAAATAGGATTTTGCTGAGAAATACGATTCCCAATTTGATTATAAAACTCCGAAACAAAAAAACCAAGTGGTATTGCTATTAGAAGGGGTAAAAAAACAATACTTGATAAAAATTTATCTTTTTCTATTTTATTATTATAAGAAGAAAAATACTTAACAATAGTATGATGAACACCTAAAGCAGCTAATGGCATTATAATATTTGATACTGATAGTAAATAAACAACAATCCCATGATATTTACCCTCTAAAACTTGAGGATATAGTATAAGAACATTAATTCCACCAAGAGCAAAACTTAGGTAAATAATTAATGTATTTATAAAAGATTGCTTAAGTACAATTCCCAAAATTTAATGTATTAATTGATAAATAGATTGATATATTTTCTCCCCAACATTATTACCATACAAATCAACGGTAAACTCTTTATTTGTTGCCTTAAAAGTATCAAACGTTTGTAAAATCATTTTGGTATTACCACCTACTACTTTTGCAAATCCGTGAGATACAAGTTCTACCCATTCTGTTTCATCTCTCACTACAATAGTTTGTTTTCTATTAAAAAAAGCTTCTTTTTGTAATCCTCCACTATCTGTAATAACTGTTGAGCAGTTTTTTAATAATTCTAACATATCATAATAACCAACAGGCTCTATCACTTGTATTTTTGGATGTATTGATAATTTATTTAATACCGCTTTTGTTCTGGGATGCATTGGTAGAATTACAGTATGAATTTTATGAATTTCTTCTAATCCAAGAAAAATTGATCTTAACTTTTTCTCATCATCAGTATTTTCTTGACGATGGATAGTAGCTAAAACAAATTCATTTTTCTGTAATTTTTGATCTTTTATGATGGATGATTTATTTGCTGAAAACTGACTATAATAATTAACAGCATCCTTCATAATGTCTCCGTGGTTCTCAATCAAAACAGGTAAATTCTGAAAGCCCTCATTGTTTAGGTTATTGATAGCTCCCTGAGAAGGACAACTCAATAAATCTGAAATTCTATCAGTTAAAATTCTATTTATTTCCTCCGGCATTTTCATATTAAAAGATCGAAGTCCAGCTTCTATATGAACCACTTTAATATTCATTTTTTTTGCCGCTAAAGCTCCTGCAATAGTAGAATTAGTATCACCATATACAATAAGAGCATCTGGTTTCTCAATTTCTAATACTTTTTCAATCTTTTCCATCATCTGCCCAGTCATAGCTGCATGACTCATACTATTTATCTCTAAATTATAGGTAGGCTCTGGAATCATCATCTCATCAAAAAATATTTTACTCATATTGGTGTCAAAGTGCTGACCTGTATGAATGATTACCTCTTCTAAAGCATCGTTTTCTTTAATTATTCTACTTAATACAGCTGCTTTAATAAACTGTGGTCTTGCTCCAATAACAGTAACTATTTTTTTCATTTATCTAAACTTTGGTAATAATTATAGTACCACATAATATTAATTTTTTACTTCTTAAGATACTACCTTTTTAATTACTTGTGCTAATTGCCTTGTTATATTTTTTCTATGAAATTGTTCTACATTAATAGATTTTACAAATAATTTCTCTTCTTTAAAATCTTTATATAATTTTAATACAGCAGCCTTTAACTCAATTTTATTATTAAAACCTACAATGTTACCAGCATTTGTTTTCTTGAGAATAGCTGCTGCATCTCCATCTTCTGGACCAATACATAGGATAGGTCGCTTGGCTTGTAAGTACTCAAAAATTTTCCCAGTAATAATTCCTTTTGCACTTGGTACATAATTAATACTTAATAACAATACTTGAGAGGACGCTTGATATTTACGAACCTCTTCATGATCTAAATAAGGAATTCTTACAATGTTTTTAGGGTTAAAAACTTGGATATCTTGAATAACAGTATCATCAATTTTACCAATGAATTTAATTCTTAAATTATTTTTAAAATCAATATTTTCAGAACAAATCTCATGTAAGACTTCCCATAAAATTGTTGGGTTTCTATCAGCATTCATTAAACCAACATGTGTTATAGAAAAATTAAAGTCTAATTCTATAGTTAATGAATTTTCATATGAATCAAAACCATTTGTTAACACCTCAATATTGTGATTATGTTTCAGAAACTTTTTTTTCATAGTCTCGCCAACAACTATAACCATGTCTGATTTTTCTAGAACTTCTTGCTCTAATTGATAGTGTTTTTTCTTAGCTTTTTTGGTTAATGGTAACTGTTGGAAATAGTCAATTTCGGTCCAAGGGTCTCTAAAATCTGAAATCCATTTAATTTTAAATTTATCTCTTAGTGCCAATCCAACGAGGTGCATACTATGAGGTGGACCAGTAGTAATGATAGCATCTATTTTATTATTCTTTAAATAATTACTTAAAAATTTTACGGAAGGTATTATCCAAAACTTTCTTGCATCTGGAATAAAATAATTGGCCCTAACATACTGAAAAAATCTTCCCAATAAAGTTGGATTTGGATTTAAAAAACCAGAACTCTCTTTCTTTTTATTGTTTCCGAAAATAGATAAAAAAGAATTTGGTTCAAAGATAGGTTGTTTTAAAACTTCTAAACCTAACGGTATTTCACTTTCTAAACTTGTATCATTTATTGGATATGAAGGATTATCTACAGTATAAATAACTGGTTCAATATTAAAGTCTCTTAGGTATTTAGAAAACTTTAACCACCGCTGAACACCAGAACCTCCGGAAGGGGGCCAATAGTAAGTTATAATTAAAACTTTTTTCTTATAGCTCATTGTATAATTTAACCAGGGCTTGAGAGGTAACCTCCCAAGAGAATTCATTTTCTATAAATTGCTTACCCTTATTACCTAATTCTTCTGCTTTCTCTTTATTTAGATATAATTCCAATACTTTAGAAGAAAAATCATCTTTATTTTTTTCTTGATGAACTAATCCACTGTTAATTCTTTCAACGATCTCTTTTTGAGCAGTTGCATTACTAACTAGGATAGGTTTACCAAAACTCATGTATTGAAAAATTTTATTTGCATAGGCAACATCATGTTGAATACTCCTATAAAGAGGTGATATACATATATTACTTGCAACAATATACGACGGAAATAGAGAAACATCTTGCCAACCCTCAAAATCTATAAATGATTCTAGATTTAATTTTTTTGTTTCTTCTTTTAAAATTGAATCTGTTGTGTTTTGACCAACAATAACTAATTTAAAATTTACTATCCTTTTAGAAAGTATCTCGGTAGCTCTTATAGCAGTAAGCAATCCTCTTCTTATATTAGTATCACCTAAATAAAGGACTACAAATTTATTAGAATACTTTTCTTCAATTACTTTAGAATAAATAGCTTCTTTAAAAAACGATTTTCTAACTGTATTGGGTACTAGAATCATTTTTTCTTTTTCAATATTATTTTCTTCAATAATATCTTTAGCAAAATTCGGTGAAACTGTTATGATTTTATCCGCCTTTATGATGAATTCACTTTCTTTTATTTTCCATTTTTTAGGTGAAATAATGTACTTACCAGGAAATTTTCTTAAATGAGGATAAAACCTCATATTTTCTGGAATATTATCATGAAGATCTAAAACTACTTTTAATTTATACTTTTTATTAACTTTAAAGACAGTTTCAGCTATTCTAATATCATGAATATGAAGAAAATCAATATTATTTTTTTTTATAAAATGATTGATTTTTGGTCTCATTATCATTTTATAAAATGGAAGGTCATAAGAAAGGGCTGAAAGTTTATACGTAAGTTTACTAAATTTATATCGTCTTATTTTTATACCGTTAATTAATTCTTTAGTTTTTTGACTACCATTATTTAAACAAAATAAAAAAACTTCATATCCGCCATTAATTAACGTAATAGCCTCATTCTCCACCCTTGGATCGGGAGGAAAAACATCATCCAAGATCATTCCAACTCTCAAAACATAAATGAATTTATGATTAAAAAATAAATTTGTTGTTTCATAGATGCAAATCTAAAACCAAATTTATGTAATATGTAAAAAAAAGCATATTACTCTTTAAAAATAATACTTCCTAATTAATTTTTGTCTAATTTCACAGATCACATACCCTATGTATACCTTTTTTATTATTACATAAAAATATCGTTATTAAAAATATCTTACAATTTACCATTTTATTATTCTCATCTTTTGCAGTTAGTCAAGATATTGATCAATACGAAGAATATCAAAATAAAGTATTTTATTATTCTAATATTAACTTAGATAGCGTTTTTTATTATTCTAAGAAATTACTTAACTCTAATGATCCATGTATAATAAGTAAAGCTAAAAATAATATTGCCTCTGCTTATTATAAATCTGGAAACTTTAAAAAATCTGAAGAAATTGCATTAACAATTCTCTCAGATACTACCATTGAAAATTGTAATTTAAATATAAAATTTAGATCATTAACACGTTTATTTTGGATAAAAAACAACCAAGAAAAATTTGATGAAGCTTTTAATTATTTAAAAAAACAAACACAATATCTAACTAAATATCCAGAGAAAGACAATAATACTAAGTGGAGAAAAATATTTTTAAAAAAAAGATTAGCATTATTAAAAAGTAATTTAGGTTTTCATCAAGAAGCCATTTCTTTGTCAAAGCAAGTATTGGAAGTACTTTCTAAAATAAAACCAGATAATAAAAATTTATATGACTATACTTTAAAAATTGCTATTGCTAGCTCTTTTAACACTCTAGGAGATACTTATTTTGCTATTAGTAAGAACAACGATAAATATTTAGACTCTACTCTAATATATTACAAGAAAGCCTTTCATGTGTCAGAAGAATTTAATCCTAAACACAAAAACTCTTTGAGTTTATATAATCTTAGAGTAGCTAATGTTTTAATCAAAAGAAAGGAATTTAAAAAAGCTCTTGAAAAAGTTAATAGTTATGAATTAGATCATAAATCTCAAAGTTATCATTTTTTAAAATCCATAATTTTTAAGAATTTAAAAATAAATGATTCCTCATATTATCATTCATATAAATTTTTAAATTTCAAAAATACAAGCCCAAGTACTGAAAAAAATAAAATAGCAATATTTAATATTCTAGCAGATTTGTATAACAGTAGTAATAAAATAGATAGTGCTTTTAAATATTCAAAATTAGCACTAGATAAGTTGAAAATATTAAATGAAAGTAAAACAGAGGCAAATAAAAATCATTATTTATATGATTTTGATCAGATAAAAAAAGTAAACGATTCTATTATTAATAAAGAAATTAAAACTAAAATTAATTTAATTATCACATTTTTATTAATTACAATTTTAATAATTATAATAGGATTATACTTATTTAAAAAAGAAAAAAAGAGATCTTCAGAAAACTTAACTGCCCCAAAAAAAGATTATTCCATTAATTTAGAGTTAGAAGAAATGGTTCTCAGGGAACTTGAAAATTTTGAAATATCAGAAATTTATCTTGATAGCACATTTAACATTAACAAATTGGCTAAACAATTAAATACTAACACATCATATCTTTCATCAATTGTTAATGAAAGAAAAGGAAAAACCTACAAACAGTATATTACTGAGTTAAGAATGAATTATTTATTAAACTTAATTAATAAAGAATCTAAATATAGAAAATATACTGTAGAAGCATTAGGAAATAAAATTGGCTACACTAATGCGTCTTCTTTCTCGAGGTCTTTTAAAAATTTTACTGGACTATCTCCTTCTGAATATCTGAATTCATTAAATAATGATGTTACTTAAAGTATTTATTTCTTTAATATATTTTTAAATAACACCATAAAAAATTGAAATAAAAAAGTTGACTAAATTAATAGCCAACTTTTTTTTTACTTGTAAGGATTGGGAATTAATCCAAAATACATACAGTTCTCTTTCACAAACAAATATTTAATAAAATTAAACAACTTTAGGGTCTATAGAAAGAATAGTATTGTGCTATTTAGAAAAAGTATTGAATTACTATAATATTTAAATAGCTATTTACAAACAGCATAGCTAATCATAAGTTATTATTTCTTCTTGTAATAAAAAAACCAACTAATAGGAATTAATACCATTAATGCATAAGAAATTAAAGAAATTATACTCCCTGTTTTTATGACAGATGGTTCAAATTTAAATTTTATAATGTGTTTTCCTTTAGGAATCTCCATTCCTCTCAAAACATAATTAACATTGGTGTAAGGTTGTAATTCTCCGTCTATATAGGATTTCCAACCGTTTTTGTAGTAGATTTCTGAAAAAACAGAAAATTCATCAAACTTAGAGGATGTTTCATATGTTAGGGAATTTAAAGAATATTCTGTTAGTTTAATGTATGCAAGAGAATCTACTTCTAATGAAAAGTTAATTTTTTTATGAATATTATTTTCATTCACTACAACAGTACTTTTGGTTAGTGTACTATCTAATGCTCTAATTTCTTGGTCTGCTGTTTGAACATATTTAATGTTTTTTACAAACCAGGCGTTCCCATTTGAATCAGGATTCTGCTGAGCCATCACT
>JADFAM010000040.1:16006-40115 GCA_015665265.1 Flavobacterium sp. | reverse complement strand
GTAGTGACCAACTTACTAATATTGCATCATAATTAGGAGTAGAAAGGCCAGAGTTATCAAACATACCACCCATTGCAATAACACTACTCACATCCCAAGAACCTAAATTTTGATTGAAAGATGATGCTCCTGCAAACATATTAATCATAGTGTATACATTACTAACATCCCATTCTCTAATATCTGCATTGAAATCAGTTCTATCCGAAAAGGCTTGTGCCATATTACTTACTTGACTAACATTCCAATCAGAAATAAGACCATAATATGGATAATTATTTGAGTCTGTAAATTGAGGAGAATTAGGGTCAGATATCCAATCTTCGACTATTAGTAGAAAATTAGCGTTAGTAATTGGTGTAGAACAATCTAAACCAGCATCAGTAATTGTCCAATTATAATTATCAATTAGTCTAAGTTTTGCATCTGTGCCATTGCAAAAGTTAATACCAGCTGCACCCAACTCAACATTAGACTGAACATTTTGTAGTGACCAACTTACTAATATTGCATCATAATTAGGAGTAGAAAGGCCAGAGTTATCAAACATACCACCCATTGCAATAACACTACTCACATCCCAAGAACCTAAATTTTGATTGAAAGATGATGCATCTTTAAACATATAACTCATACTAGTTACGTTACTTACATCCCAAGAACCTATATTTCCATTGAAAGAACTGGCTCTCCAAAACATAATACCCATATCTGTCACATTACTTACATCCCAAGAACTTATATCTTGATTAAATTCGGAACTTGAGGATGAGGACGGAACAATCAAAAACATCCCATTCATATTAGTAACATTACTCACATTCCATCCACTGATATTTTGATTGAACTTGAACGCATTATAAAACATACCTTGCATTGTATATACTTTACTCACATCCCAAGAACTAATGTCAGAGTTAAAGTTTTCTTTTAGGGCAAAAGCATCTCTCATATATGTTACATTACTTACATCCCAATCTGGCATTTCACCATATCTACTATCACTACACATTCCATCTACTGGATTGGTAGTTAAACAAGTATTTATTGCTTCTTGAAAATTAGCATCTGTAATTGGAGTTTTTGGACAACTACCCCAAACTGGCGTATTACTTTCAGATAATGGAGAATCGAAACTAAAATCACTTGGCTCTGAACCAATATTTGTAACACACCAGTTGGATATATCTTGGTTGAATGAAGCAGCATTATAAAACATACCCTCCATATTAGCTACACTACTCACATCCCAATAACCAATGTCTTGATTAAAGGAACTTGCTCCAAAAAACATATAAAGCATACTAGTTACATTACTTACATCCCAAGAACCAATGTCTTGATTAAATGATGCTGCTGCAAAAAACATATAAAGCATATTAGACACACTACTCACATCCCAAGACCCTATGTCTTGATTAAAAGATGATGCTCTATTAAACATACCAGCGGTATCAGACACATTAGAAACATCCCAAGAACTAATATTTTGATTGAAAGATGATGCTCCTGCAAACATATCACGCATAGAATATACACTACTAACATCCCAAGCACTAATATCTGCATTGAAAGTATTTTTATTTAAAAAGGCATAACTCATATCAGTAACTTGACTAACATCCCAATCTGGCATTGCACCGTACTCACTATTTGTACATAATCCATCTTCTGGATTAGTAGATAAACATTCGTTTATTGCTTCTTGAAAATTAGCGTCTGTTATTGGGGTTAGGGTATTTGAACAATTATTTACAATTAAAGAAAAATTATTGGTAGTAAAGCAACCCGTTTCTGTATTAGTTATTCTTACAAAAATAGCTTCAAGGTTGGGTAAGCTATTTGCATAAGGACTAGTCAAAGTGTTTGTGTAACTTTCTGCATCAACAAGACTGTTGTGATAAGATACAATAAACTGAGACGGGTTTTGCCCATCTAGTACTTGAGCAGTTTGGGACTCTAAATCAAAATTTTGAACGAATCCATTGGTATCATCTCCATCAGTAACGTCATCACATACCTCTATATCACTCACGATGTTAGCAATGGGCAATTCATTTACAATGATATCAAAAGAAGTAATAGTATAATCATTTGTTACTGAATCGGTAACTCGAACAAAAATAGTTTGAACATTAGGTGTGCTATTTGTATAAGGACTAATCAAAGTGTTTGTATATGTTTCTGCATCAACAAGACTGTTGTGATAAGATACAATAAACTGAGTCGGGTTTTGCGTACCTAGGATTTGAGCAGTTTGGGACTCTAAATCAAATTGTGTTAACCCATCATAATCATCATCACATAATATTAAATCAACTGGTGTATTTGCTATTTGAGAATATGATACTGTAGATAGTATCAATATAAATAATAAAGTAATTTTTTTCATTATAATTTTTTATCAAAAATAATTAAATAACTAAATAAATAAAAACCCCTACATTTCTGTAAGGGTTGTTTAAATTATAGTTTAAAAATTAATTAAAGTTTGGTTGAGGTAAAGTCCAACTATCAGCACCCACGCTAAAACTAGAATATGATGAAACATTACTCACATCCCAAGAACTTAAATCTTGATTGAAAGCAGTGGCACCATAAAACATCTGCCTCATATTATTAACATTACTCACATCCCAAGAACTTATATCTTGATTAAATGACCTTGCACTAAAGGCACACCATATCGCACACTATTAATTTAAAAACTGTAATCGGGTGGAGGTAGTGGAGCTTCTTTAAGAGGTGTCATTCGAGTTTGTACATTTTCGCTCAATTACGACTAACGTCTTATTTAGCTTCTAATCCTCAGCATAAAAGAAAGATTCTATTACTAAATTAAACTTATTGCACTTATTTTATTACTTTTGATAAAAGACTAATATGAAAAAGATAAGTTTATTATTAATTTTATTTATTAGTATTCAGCAAGTTAGTGCTCAAAATTTCAGGAAACCATACAGAGAAGCTAAAAGGGCTCTCAAAAAAAAAGATTATGTGACTGCAACACTAAAATCTGCAGAGTCACTAAAGGCAAAAAATAATTTTAAAAAATCTAACGATATTTTTGAAAAGGCACTATCTCAAGTAAACATTTGGGGTGCAAATTATATTAAGTCGTTAGAAAATAGAGCAATTCCGTACAAAGATTATCGTTCAGTAGAATCAATGAAAGAAATTTTCATCACCTACACCAAACTGGACAAGGTTCAAGAGAAATTAGTAGAATTATCAAATAGCCTTTCCTCAAAACAAAAAAAGTTTGTTTCGCAACATACATTCAATTATGAGAGGAAAAGGAAAGAATCTGAAAATCTATTAGCCGCCTACAATAAAAATGCCGCTAATGAATTTTATACTGAAGGAGTTGATGCATTTAATAATTCTAAAAGTAAATATGATTATAGGGAAGCTTTTAGAATATTTGAAAATTCTAAAAGTTATGTAAATGACTTCAAAGATGTAAATAATTATTTAAATAAATCCCTAAATCTAGCTGTCTTAAATGTTAGTTATTTTCCTGTAAGAAATTTAACTAATAAAAGAAGTAATAGAAATGCTTTGGTTGATCTAGTTAATAATTCAACTCGTTTTTTTGATAATTACACTTTTGCTAACTATATAGAAATTAGAAACAAAATTCAGCTAAAAAGTTTAGGGATGCTTAAAGATAAAGGAAAGGCCGTTCTTAAAAATATTGATGAATTAGTAAAGTTTAAGTTTTCTAGGTATTATGCTGGACCAACAGTCATAAAAAGTAAAGAATTTTACTCAAATACAAAAGAAAAAAAGAATAAGGATGGTTCAGTGAAAAAATGGTATTGTGAGGGTTATAAATATGAACTGACCGCTACAGGGTATGTAGATCTTATTGTTGAAATTATAGATAATAATGGAGATGTATTAGAAACTGAAAATATAAATATTTTGGTAGAACATAATGACGGTTTTTTCCTGGCAACAAAGGACTCCGACAGAAGGGCTTATCCTCTTTTAAAAAAATACAGGACAAGTATGCCTGAGCCATTTAATATGTCTAGAGCTTTAAAAAATAATTTTAACTCTTACATAAGTAATGTTTATAAAAGATATAAATAATTAAATAAGACATACTTTAAAACACAACCCTTGCAGAAATGTAGGGGTTTTCTAAATGATATTTTTTGATTTCAGCTTCAGCGGTTATAGGTTTTGAATCCTATTGAGATAACTTGATAATGAGATTTACAGAAAAATGCACCTATTTTTATTTAGTAGGGTGAGCTTAGGGTGCAGTTATTGACCAATTTCACCTTTTACCTTGACTAAATGCGACACCAAAAGCAAGTCCAATTCCTATTCCAATGGCAAATCCAGCAATTTTTTTTAATATTCCTTTATTTTTTATATTATGAGTATAATAAATTAAACTAAAAACTATAGGTGTTTTAATTAATGTCTTTTTAATTTTATTTATCCATTAAAGTAAAAATAATTAATTCAATTTTCAGATTTCATTTACTAGCCGATATCCTAAATAGTTGAAACTCTTTTCACTTAAAATCGATAAACCGAGCTAGAAAATTTAGGAATTAGCCCGGTAATTATTTACAGTCCTTTCTTATATCTAAAATAATTAATAAAAAATAGTACAGATAGAATTATACTTATAACCGAGCCTATTTCTTCGTATCCCTTTATATATCCATTGGCATTAATTAGGTAAGAGATAATTGTTAATATTGCGATTAATAACCAGTATTTTTTTAAAAACTTATACATTACTCAAATATAGATAATATACTTTACTAAAAATCACAAACTAGTCTGAACTACTCTTAAAGTACTTCGGGGCAAAATGTACAAATATGCATTCACTTAATACACTCTTTTAAATTACTAGTTTATCCAATAAAAAAACCCCTACATTTCTGTAAGGGTTTATTATCTTAAATTATTTAGTTGTTTAATTAGGATTACATTTTGTGAACTTGGGTTTTGTTTTCATTTTACTTTCAGACGAAAAACCACCACAGTCAGTAACCTTATTTACATCCCAATATTCCTCTAACTCTTGGTTAAATGAAGTTGCAAAAGCAAACATATTATTCATATTAGTCACATTACTCACATCCCAATGACCTAGAAAAGAATTAAAACTAAAAGCATTTACAAACATACTTGACATATTAGTAGCACTACTAGTATCCCAAGCATTTATTTGTTGATTGAAAGATTCTGCATCACCAAACATACCAGTCATATCAGCTACACTGCTAGTGTTCCAATTGGCTATAGGTTGATTGAAATCTGATGCACTATAAAACATATATTCCATAATAGTCACACTACTCACATCCCAACTTGATATTGGATGTTTATGCAAAACACTGCTTTTAATCAAAACATAAGTTCTTGGGACGTAAGTAGCGTAAAAAATATGGTGGGAATGTTTAATGGGGCTACTCATTTTAACCAAGATTTATCAGCATGGAATATTAATAATGTTTCGAATTGTCAGTATTTTAACTTAAATTCTAAATTAATAAAACCAAACTTCACCAAATGTACCCCTTGAAAATCAGAGTGTTTCTCCTCAAATTATAAATTATTTTGGCTTAAAATAATTCAATTTTACTAGTTCAAGTCCAAAAAATTACTCCCAAGATTAAAATGTTCTAATCACACGTAAACTCCTTATGTTACTCATATAGCTGGTGGCCGCATTACCATCGCTGAAATCCTGCCTCCACGAACCACTAGGAGCGACCAAAGAAGAACTCCAATATGAATTACCATTTAATTTAGCTCCATTTCCTCTATTTTTGTAAACATCATACATAATTTTTAATTCGTCTATAGAGGGCATGCGCCAATCTGAAAACTTCGCCCCAGCTGGAGCATGATTTGAGTTTACTAACCGAGATGCCTCACACCAATTAGCTGCTCCTTGGTCTTGCATAGCTACTACCAAACCATCTGTACCATCTGCATTAAATAACTTAATTACATAACCCCCTAATTCTGCATAATACTTATCTACTTCATAGGTTTTTTGAGAAAAAGCACTTAATGTTAGTAATAAAAGTAGCGTACTTAATAATAATTTTTTCATCGTAATATCGTTTTTTAAATTAATAATTATTGTAAAAATAATTAATTTTTATTTAAAAGTGATAAGTGTCTTTTAGAGAATATGTTAGAAGAAAATAGCTCAATAAAAAAACCCCTACATTTCTGTAAGGGTTTATATCTTAAGCGGGTTTGGTTAATTATTTCCATTCAATAGTCCAATTATAATTTTCATCTAGGTCCTTAAAATTAGCTATTTGCGCATATAAAGTGTGTTCCCCCAAAAATTCAGCTTTAGCTATGTAAACCCCATACAATTCTTTCATAGAAGTTGAATTTTCAAACCCAGAAAGATAATATGAACCATATTTAATATCATCTTGTACACAAGCAACCAAATCCATTTTACTAGTACCTATATTTCTTTTATCTTTAAAATATATTCCTTTCCACCAAGTACCTTTTTGAGTTATAGCTATTAAAGGAGTACTTTTTGCAGGTGTCGCTTTAATAATAAAATCTTCATGTATATCACCAGCTTCACTTTTTGCCTTTGTTATATCCACCAAAATAAGGGTAGCGTCGTGCCCTTTCCAATTAGGGTTAGTCTTGTATATACAGCGCGTGTCAAGTTTTTGAGCATTAACACTTATTCCAATAATTAAGAATGCGATTGTAAATAGTTTCTTCATTTTGTATTTATTTAAGTGAATCTCAAATATATGAAATAGTTAATTATCTTTTGTATTAACCACAACAAGCTAGCTCAGAGGATTTATCTATTCGCTTTAAATATAAAAACCCCTACATTTCAGTAAGGTTTATAATCTATTAAATTGATAAATAATTAAATAACTAAAAATTCCGAACACCACGCACGCTATTCATTGCCAGGTTCTTGGGGCTGTAGAGTTGACCTTCATACCCATCACCTTTTGAACCCTGAACCCACACCAAATCGTTATCGCCCTCCGTAGAAGTCCAGTATAAATTGTCTCTAAAACCCGCGTTTTTACTAAAACTGCCAATACTTTCTTCCTGCAAAAAAATAAGTTTTAATTCATCTTTGGTAGGTAATCGCCAATCATTAAATTTAGCGCCATTAACATAGTAGCTACGTGTGTCATTTACAGCAACTTTTGCATTCCACCAATTAGCTGCTCCTTGGTCTTGCATTGCAACAACCACTCCGTGAGTACCATCTGTTTTTATAACATAACCTCCTAATTCTGCATAAAAAGTGTTTACTTTATATGTTTGAGAATAAACACTTGCTGTTACTAATAGACTTACTAAAATTATAAATAGTTTTTTCATTGTAAATAGTTTTTTATCAAATATATGAAATAGTCAAATATCTTTTTACTGTAAATCGATAAACCAATTTTGAAAATATAAAAATACATCCGATTGGTTAACTAATATAATTTACTAAAAACCACAAAATGGTCTGAACTACTCTTAAAGCACTTCGGGGCAAAATGTGGATTACAACTCAATACTTAAAACACTCTTTTAAATTACTAGTTTATCCAATAAAAAACCCTTACTTAAATGCAAGGGTTATTTTTAAATTATAGTTTAATTATTAGTCACAAGTACCCCAAACTGGCATATTACTTTCAGATAATGGGGAGTTAAGACTAAATTGAGCTGGTGAAGTAATATTTGAAACACACCAGCTTGAAATATTTTGATTGAAATCATATGCATTATAAAACATACCAGTCATATCAGCTACACTGCTAGTGTTCCAATTGGCTATAGGTTGATTGAAATCTGATGCACTATAAAACATATAACTCATTGTAGTCACACTACTCACATCCCAATTACCAACAGGTTGATTGAAATAACTTGCAATATAAAACATATAACTCATTGTAGTCACACTACTCACATCCCAATCTTTAACAGGTTGATTGAAATTATATGCACTATAAAACATATAAGACATATCAGCTACACTGCTAGTGTTCCAATTGGCTATAGACTGATTAAATGAATAAGCACGGGAAAACATACTTGACATGTTAGTAACACTACTAGTATCCCAAGCATATATATATCCGTTAAAGTTTGATCTTTCAAACATATTCGACATATTAACTACTTTTGAAACATCCCATAAATTAAGTTCATGATCTACACCAAGGGTACTATTATAAAACATCCGATACATTTTAGTTACATTGCCAACATCCCAAGATGATATGTTATAATTTTTGGTTCTGCCATAAAAAATATCAGTCATATCTGTTATTAAAGAGGTACAAACTGCTGAATAATCCATATTCTGAGACACCATACTTTGTAGTGTTTCTCTGTCTACAACAACATACTCTTTTCCATTTACTGTACCAACATCTCCAAATCTTGCCCATGAATGTGCTTTAATTGTAATGCCATTTGATGACAGATATACTGGAGATAAACTATCTGTTCCGTCACAATTTTGATCAATACCATCATCTTGTATTTCAAACGCCGATGGATTAATATTAAAATCAAGATCATTGCAATCTCCATCCGCAACAGTGTACCCATCACCATCATTATCATCACTCGAGCTCATTGTTTGAAATGAATACGTAGTGCCATATACTGTTCTATTCGAGTTAGTAGCATAAGCTCTATAGTAGTAAGTAGTTGATTCTGAAAGGTTGGTTAATTCACTTATAAAAGTTCCAGAACCTGTTCCATCTGTAGTCTTGTCACCATCAATCATTGGATCTGGATTGACACCCCATACAATACCCCTTGCAGTAACACTAGATCCTCCGTCAGAAATTACTTCACCACCAGACCTGCCAGAATTATTTGAATAATAATCAATTTGTAATGTTTTAATATCAAAAGTATTATTGGAGGAATTTATATCCCATGAGCTAGTAGATGCATTCCACTCTAGTGTATCACCATTAGATGTGCCATTTGGTAAGGAAGAATTTTCGCTAGAACCAGAACTTTCAGAATATAAAGCATACGGTACACTAAAAAATTGAGTTGTACCCATAGCGACAAAGCCATTTCCTGTGTCAATCTCAATACTCAGAAAATAGTTCCCTAAAGACCAGTCCAATTCTGAAAAGATTCCTGTAGTTGCATCCCCTTGTCCTATTAAAAGTGATACATGACCTAAATCATCTGTAAGTAAAGAATGTACCTCTTCATAACTAGAAACTGAAGTTTGAGAGCCTTGTAAAATTTTAAACTTTAAATACACATTTTGATTCATTACTAAATCACCACTCGAATTTCTAACTGTAGCTTGATAGTTAAATCCTTGTGGAGCTTGTGCATTTATATTGAGACATATAAAAAGTAAAAAAATTATTGTGATATACTTTTTCATAGTTTTATAATTTTATAGGTATTTGTTTTTTTTATTTCACCAGTAATTACGGTTAAAAGATAGATGCCTTTTGGATATTGACTAATATTAACTGGATTTTGTTTTTGTACTTCTCCTTTAAATATTTTTTTACCTGTAATATCTGAAATATAAATATCAAAATTATTTTCTGTTGGATGAGAAATATATAGCAACTCATTAACTGGGTTTGGATAAACATTAAATTTAATGGCTGTATTAGGTATTTCTATACTAAGTGTTTCTAAACTTAATGACGGGTAATAACCACTTGCTAATAGGATACTACCATCCTCAGCATATGAAGGACCAACAATAACTTCTCCTATATTGTAACTTAATTTATTTGAATTGTTTACTAAATTATTTCCTAAAGAGGAAATTACTTGTTTAGAGATTGTTTGAGCTTTAATTGAAATAGTTAAAATAAATAGACTTAACAGTATAATAATTTTTTTCATAGTAGTTTTTACTCAAATATAATTAAATAACTTAAGAAATAAAAAACCCCTACATTTCTGCAAGGGTTGTGATTTAAAGTATGTCTTATTTAATTCTTTATAATTCTTTGTGTAGTTAGTTTAACACCATCAGAAAGTTGTAGGATGTAAACTCCTTTTTCTAATTGGCTAACATCTATGTTATTTGTAATAGACTTATTTATTACTTGCTTTCCTAGTATATCATAAACCACTGCTTCTAATTGAGTGTAATTACCGTCTATGTATACGATATCTGATGTAGGATTTGGATAGACTGAAATATCTAATTGATTAAATTCATCTACACTAGCAGTTGGACAAGAACCCCAGACTGGTTTATTACCTTCTGTTAATGATGAGTTTGTACTAAAGTCACTTGGCTCTGAATCAATATTTGTAACACACCAATTTGATATATCTTGATTGAAATTAGATGCAAAATAAAACATACTATCCATATTCGTAACACTTGATACATTCCACGAGCCTATATTTTGATTGAAAGAACTTGCATTACTAAATATGCTAACCATATTCATAACACCTGATACATTCCACGAGTCTATATCTTGATTGAATGCAGAAGCACCAAGAAACATAGCTTCCATAGTCGTAACACCTGATACATTCCACGAGTCTATATCTTGATTGAATGATGTTGCACCTCTAAACATATCAGCCATTTTAGTCACACTTGATACATTCCACGAGCCTATATTTTGATTGAATGCAGCAGCATTTCTAAACATCTCAGTCATATCAGTCACACTGCTTGTATCCCAATCTCCAATTGGTTGACTGAAATCGAGTGCACCATAAAACATTAAATCCATTGCAGTAACATTAGCTGTATTCCATCCAGTTATATTTTGGTTAAATGACTTTGCACCATAAAACATAGCTCTCATAATTGAAACATTACTAACATTCCATCCACTAATATCTGCATTGAAATCTTCTTTATTAAAAAAAGCTTGTTGCATATCTGTTACATTGCTCACATCCCAATCTGGCATTGCACCATATTCGCTATTTGTACATAATCCATCTACTGGATTTGTAGTCAAACAATCATCTACAGCTGAAAGAAATTGAGTTATGTCGTTTGGAAGTGCTGTTTGAGAATAAGATACTGTAGATAGTATCATCACTAACAATAAAGTAATTTTTTTCATAATAAATAAATTTAAATATAAACAAATTTAGCTTTTTTACAATTAATTGTAGTTTAAAAGTAATTAAATTTTGGTTTAGGTAAGACCTAACTATCAGTTCGGAAACTAAAATCAACTAAATTACTTTACTAAAATGTACAAACTTGTCAGGTGAAGGTTAATAGTAGGCCGGGGCAAATTGTACAAATATTATAATACAGTAATCACTTAAAACACTCTTTTAAATTACTAGTCTATCCAATAAAAAACCCCTGCATTTCTGCAAGGTTTATAATCTATTAAATTGATAAATAATTAAATAACTAAAAATTCCGAACACCACGCACATTGACTGTGCCGTGCCTATCGTCGAAGAACTGATTACCATTGGCGAAACTCTGTCTCCACGAGTATGTGCTGCTATCTTGCTCCGTAGAACTCCAGTAGGCACCGTTTAAGTCAAAACCGCCAATACTTACTTCCTGCAAAAAAATAAGGTTTAATTCATCTTTGGTATGTAATCGCCAATCATTAAATTTAGCAGCATTGGAATCATGTTTAGAGGCGTCATTTACAATAGCTAATCTTTCAAAACCCCTAAAAAAGTAAGGTTGGTATCTTAAAGGTTTAAGGAATACAGTTCGTGAATTTGGGGATGTTTGCTTCTGTTAGAGGTGTATTTATACTAAAACCATCACAATTTGTAACACCATTAACACTCCAAGAACTTATGTCTTGGTTAAAAGTACCTGTTTGAGAATTAACATTATTAAACATATCACTCATATTAGTAACACTACTCACATCCCAAGAACTAATTTTTTGGTTGAAACTATTATTTCCTCTAAACATACTAGCCATACTAGTTACATTACTCACATCCCAAGTACTTATGTCTTGGTTAAAAGAAGAACCTTGAAACATATAATCCATATTGGTCACATTACTTACATTCCAACTACTAATGTCTTGATTAAAAATAGTACGTTGAAAATTTGTACCAGAAAAAATACTTTTCATATTAGTCACCTTACTCACATCCCAAGAGCCTATAGGTTGATTAAAAGAAGAAGCACCCCTAAACATTGCCATCATATCAGTTACACTACTCACATCCCAAGAACTGATATCTTGGTTAAAAACATAAGCAGTATTAAACATTAAACTCATATTGGTTACCTTGATTACATTCCAAGAACTAATATCCTGGTCAAAGACTGTATCAGCAAACATACCAAGCATATTAGTAACATTACTTACATCCCAAGAACTGATATCTTGGTTGAAAGTAGTAGCCTCACTAAACATAACACTCATATCTGTCACATTACTCACATCCCAATCTCCAATATTTTGATTAAAAGCACTTGCACGATTAAAAATATAACCCATATTAGTAACATTGCTCACATCCCAAGAACCAATATTTCCATTGAAATCAGCTCTACTTTGAAATGCATTATTCATATCCGTGACCTTACTTACATCCCAATCTGGCATTGCACCATATTCACTATTTGTACATAAACCGTCTTCTGGATTGGTAGATAAACATTCGTTTATGGCAGTTTGAAAATTAGCATCTGTTATTGGTGTCTGTGAATAAGATACTGTAGATAGTATCATTATATATAATATGATAATTTTTTTCATTATAGTTTTTTATCAAAAGTAATAAAAAATTTACTGCTAATGTGAAGGCTCAAACTCTCACATAAGAGCCTAAGAGGTAAATCCCTATAAACTAAATTATTTAGTTACTGTTGTTGTCGTTGGAGTATAAAGCCCAGCACTTGCCAGTCCTACTATTATATTAATAAGTGTATGCCTAGTGCGAACATTATAATCTTTTGCACCCCCTAACTCATCTACCGTTTCTTTTGAATCAGAAGCTTTAATACGAATTAAACCACCAATAGAATAATGATTCCATTTTGTTTTTTTGTTTAATCCTTCTACTTTTTCAATATTTGCTTTTGCTCCCTCTCCAACAACACTTGTATACGAATAGCAAGAAGATAATAATACGGATGCAGTAAATAAAACTGCCATCATAATAGGGGGTCTCTTAATCATAGTTTTTTAATTTTAATTAGCAATAATTCTTTGGGGTTAAAGAACTACCATTAACTAAAACCAGTCAATACCTACAAATAATGAAATTTTACTTCCTATTTATGGGGAATGCTAAATCCTTATTTATGGGGAGTGATTAGACTAATTTACTTTACTAAAATGTACAAAATGGTCTGAACTACTCTTAAAGCACTTGGGGGCAAAATGTACAAATATGCATACACTTAAAACACTCTTTTAAATTACTAGTCTATCCACGTTTTTACTCTTAGTTGAAAAAGAAGAGCGCGCATGCGATCTTCGTTCCTCAATCTTTGCTTACTACTTTTTTAATTAACTCTCTAGCATCTTTTTTATCATCATCAGTAACGTAAAATAACATCTTCAAATACAACAAACTAGCTAAATCATCAAACTTAAAATCTTCTAGTATTTCGGTGTGAGCTTGTTGCACCTTTTCTGATATTTTTATAGTTCGTCTATTGATATAATGCCGTTCGTTTATAGATTGCGGTGCGTGGCCTAGTAATATATCTCTAATAGTATTTGATACCTCTAACTCTGTTGCAAATGTATTATAGGTTTTTCTAGCGGTTTGATAACTGTACCCTAGTAGCTTTTTAACTCTTCGCCCGTATACATCCCATATATTTTTATGCTTTATGTTATCAGTTAAATCATAATCAAACAATGCAAGTGGATTCTCTGATATTATACCTCTGCCTTTATGAGTAATTTCAAATAGTCTTTTAGTTTGGCTTATTAAGTATGGTATAGTTTTGTCTAGTCTGATTATTAAGTCATCATTTGCACTATTTTTTGTTTTAACTCTTCTATGAATTATATACTTTTCGCCATCATTAAATATATCTAAATAAGGGTCTTTAGTGTTAAAATCATTGTGCTTAAATTCTGCATCTTTTAGAGCTACTATATCAGTAAAATACATCCCTCTTAATCCAAACATCAAAAGGTATAGGTGTTAAACTAACTACACAAAGAATTATAAAGAATTAAATAAGACATAATTCCAATAAGAAACCCCACTAAATTAATAGTAGGGTCTTGTAGATTTTAATCGGTTAGAATTATTCTCAATCACCAATCAATCACTAAACCAATATACGAAATTAAAATGTACAAAATGGTCTGAACTACACTCAAATGACTGCGTGGTAAAAATGTCAAAAAAATGGAATAAATTGATAAAAGTAAAACAGTGTTTTAAGTGTGGTCAACTAATCAATATTTAAAATTTAAAAAATAGTTCGATAACAGTTAGATAAACCCCTTAAACTCAAAACCCACTAAGAGCCTAAGAGGTGAATCCGAAAACTTACAATTCAATTACATTTCTTTTATTTCACTAACTATTTAGTTGCTATTAGTAAAGATCTACTAATAATTAAAGCCAGTCAATCCCTATAAATAGTGAAATTTTATTTCCTATTTATGGGGAGCGTTGTTCTATTATTTAAGGAAGTGATGACTCAATTACATAAAAATAGCCAAAAAAACCCTTACAATTTTTGTAAGGGTTGTGTTTTAAGTGGTGTCTTATTTAATTTCTTATTGCGTAGGATGCAGCGGAACCCAACTCGGTTAAAACTTTGTTTACTTGTTTTAATAATAATAATAGTAGTTTTATTTTCATAGCAATTTTTTATACAAAGAACTACTAATAATTAAAGCCAGTCAATCCTTATAAATATTGAAATTTTTTATTCCCTGTTTATGGGGAGTGACAAACTTTTTATGTGAAGACGTAGCCAAATATATAATAAAGTTAACTATTTGTAGAATTTAGTGAAGAGTGAAGAATGAACTTCAATATCTACTTTACGGTAGGTGGATTTTGCAATAAAACAGATATCATATTTGTGTAGTTTTACAATTCTGAAATTTCATTTGATATCTAATAGTCAAATATGAGTATTTCTTTATTTAAAATCTGTAATGTCTTCCTCTGCTTCTTTAGCTTTTATGGCTTCCAGTTTTTCTTCATAAACTTGTTTGTCTCTTGCTTCTATTCCATATAAATAACCAATAAAGAAGAAAGCAACTGCCAAAGTTAGAATTAAAAAAAGTAAGCGAAACCTCATAGGTATACTCTCCTGCACATCGTCTAAGTAATTGTATTCAACTGGCACTTGTGAATAAGCAATATTTGTTCTAATTATTAATAAAATTAAGAGTAGTTTTTTCATAATAACACATACTTTTTTGCTAAGATATAGAAAACTCAAATAGTCAAATATTTTTTTACTCCCTATTTATGGGTAAATATTTATTAGTTGACTTAAATTAATGTCTTTATGGTAAACTCTGTTTTGATAAAAGATGTTAATGAGAAGAGTGAGGTAATAGTTTTATTAAACGAAATGAAAAAACCATTATACTATTTTATTATTTTTTGTAGGGATTCTTTTTCTACTAATGAAAATCAAAGTACCTCAAAGAATCCACTTTACAAAATAATAAAAAAATTTACCCCTCTTTGTCTCAAACCTCTATTATTAATTTAGTAGAGGTTTTATATTGATCTATTTTTTGAAACCATTAAATCGATCCATTAAGTATTAAGATTATTCATTTTACTTTTAAAAGTACCTATCGGTGAAGATAGATACTTTAAGTAGTTATTTTTTCATCCAATATTTAAAAGTAACAAGAAACTTATTGATAACGATAGGATTAAAAAATCATTTAAATTAAACCAAGATACAGTTCTTAAGAAATTTTTTTTTGAATTTTTCATAATTTTATTTTTTACAATTTATTTTTATTTATACTACAAATGTCCTTTGAAACTTCCTAAAAATAAATTGTTAAATACCGTACTGTAGAAAATTAATGATGAATTGATTTTTTAATAATTAGCTTTATTTAATATAAATTTAAATCAGGTATTTATACCTATTTTAAATATCAATTGTCATATTAATTTTAACCAAAAATAAATTATAATAAAAATTATACTAATCATCTTAATGAAATTACATGAAATTTTGAATGACTTTTTACTGGTATGGTTGTAAATTTTGTTAAGATATAGACATAAAAAAACCTCCGAAAGGAGGTTTTTTGTTGTAATTTATCTCAAAATTATTCCATATTGGCAGGAGAACTTAGTTCAGGTATTAGTACTTGATGTCTAATCATTCTTCCATTTGGCTCCAGACTTTCATCAACTTTTTGTGAATCTTGTTCATAGGCATCCTTTCCATAGAGTTCATCGTATTTCGCAATTAAATCACTTAAAGGTTTTCCATAATCATTACTTTGCCCTGTAAAATTCTTATGGTGAAATCTTACCTGAACCATATTTCCATCACATCCAGAAGTGCAATATAATACATTCATGTTTTGCCCATAATTAGAGGCTACCATGGCTTTTTTTACTCGGTCTCTAAATCTCCAAAAGTCTTTTTCTCCAGAGTCTTTATAGTTATAATAGATAATTCTACGGTGGTTAACTCTATCTATGTTTTCGTTATAATAAGACATATTTTCATTCATAGACCACATGTAGTTTCCTGTAGATTTATGAAGTGATCCAACCTTTTTTTGCCACCATTTATTTCCTTCTGTGTCTACTTTGTCTAATTCTTGAATAGAGTCTGACACCTGCATTCGCACAAAATTTTGAGCATTTTTTCCTGTTAAGATTTGAAATGTTAAGTATCTGGTCTGTCCCTTTTTACTATTGTACATTTTTGTCTTTTGAGCGACACCTTCCATGAATTCCTCCATGTTTTCTTGTTCAACTGTTAACAATCTTGATTGAATAATTTGTGCATTCATTGATGATAGCATCAATATAAATGACAATGTGTAAATAATTTTTTTCATTTGTTATTTTTTAAAATTAATAATAGATAGTTTAAATATAACAATTATTAATTGCATAATAAAACTAATATAATTAAAATTTTTTAATTCTATCAGAAATCTATTAATAGCGACAGTGCATTAGTTACAACTAATACTGTAAATTCTTAAATTAAAAAAACTAGAAAAATTGATCAAGGATCTGAATTTGACTAACTATTTTTTTTCTACAATTGACTTCTTTGTTAAATAAGACCTTAAGATTCGTTGAGCATCTCTATTGTCTTGCTGAGGTTGAAGGTACAATTGATAATCATTTGTATCTTCAAGTTTTATTTTCTTATCTACATAACCAAAACCCTGGTATATACCATTTAAAATCAAAACAAAACCAATTTCTTTGGTGTTCCTGCCTTTTTCTTTAATAATTAAGTCTTCTGTTTGAAGCCCTAAAGAATTTATAGCATCATAAACTTTTTTATTATAATCATTTGGAGATTCTTTACCTGAACACACTCCTTTGCATTGTTTCAGTTGATAATGAAAGCAGGAATTAACATTCGTTTGAAGATGGCAGTATTTAGGACAAAGATCAAATTCTGAACATACTTTTTCTAACACATTTCTACATTCTGCAACCGAAGAGAATCTCATGAGTGGTTTTGAGATTAATTTTAATCTATTATACGCTAAATGCACTATGCCTTTTTGGTCTACATAGGAGAACATTGCTACAGCTTCTCCAGATTTGCGTTGTGCTCTATTAAATTTTGGGTAGTGTTTCTTAATTTCTGAAGATTCATGTAAAAGGGCTATTATTTCACTCCCGGTTTCTTTAAAAGTGATATCAGCAGTTTCTAAACACATGGTTCTTTCTTTTTTCTTTTTGTTGTAAAAATGACTGATGACTCGTTGCTTAATATTATTGGCTTTACCAACATAAATAATCTCTTTTTGTTGATTTTTAAAATAATAAATACCATGCGTTTCTGGTAATTTATCAACAACTTGTTTGTCTACCAGAGGGGGTAATGTAGCCTCTCTAGACCGCGGATTTAAAAAACTATTGATGGTAAAATTAGTATCTCTTTTAATGAGCCTTCGGAAAAGCTCTACAGTAGCTTCTGCATCTCCTTTAGCTCTGTGCCTGGCAGCTATTTTTATGCCTTCAGATTCACAAATATTACCCAGGCTATAAGATGGGAGTTCTGGAATTATTTTGCGTGTCAATCTAACAGTACATAATTTTTTTCTTTTAAAATTAAAGCCTAAACTTTTAAATTCATCTCTAATAATATTGTAATCAAAATTTACATTATGAGCAACAAAAATAGTATCCTTTGTAAATTCCTCTACTTTTTTTGCAATTTCATAAAATTTTGGAGCAGTTCTTACCATGGCTTCAGTGATGCCTGTAAGATTGGTTATAAAATGTGGAATTTTTTGTTCTGGGTTTACCAACGAAGTAAATTCATCTATAATTTCATTTCCATCAAAATTAAAGATAGATATTTCTGTTATTTTTTGACCTTTAGGACCGTTTCCAGTGGTTTCTATATCAACTACTGAATACAATTTTAGGCAATTTGATTTTTAAGATTTGAGATGGTGTCAATCGGATGATCACTCTTGAACACATAGCTGCCAGCAACTAAAACATCTGCACCAGCTTCAATAAGTTTGTTTGCATTTTTATCAGTAACTCCTCCGTCTATTTCTATCTGGCAATTAGATTCAGAAAATTCAATTAAATGTTTTAATTGAGATACTTTTTTATAGGTGTTTTCTATGAATGACTGTCCGCCAAAACCCGGGTTTACACTCATAATACAAACAAGGTCTACATCTGTTATTACATCTTCTAATACAGCAACAGGTGTGTGAGGATTTAAGGCAACACCAGCTTTCATACCCGCGTCTTTAATAGCTTGAATAGTTCTATGTAGATGTGTACAAGCTTCGTAATGAACAGTTAAAATAGAAGCTCCTAGTTCTGCAAAAGTTTTAATATATCTATCAGGATCTACAATCATTAAGTGAACATCTATAGTTTTAGTTGCATGTTTTGAAATGGCTTTTAAAACTGGCATACCAAAAGAGATATTAGGAACAAATACACCATCCATAATATCTATATGAAACCAATCAGCCTCACTCGCATTAACCATTTCTATATCTCTTTGTAAATTGGCAAAATCTGCGGCTAGAATAGATGGTGCTATTAATTTACTCATTTTAAAAAAAATTTAATTTCCAAAGTAAAAGTAAGGATATAAAAAAGAAAACTCTCGAAGAATTTTCGAGAGTTTTTAATCTTTTATTGACAACATCTTATTATCCTAGGTAGGTCATTAATATTTTACTTCTAGATGTATGTTTTAATCTTCTAATTGCTTTTTCTTTTATTTGACGAACTCTTTCTCTTGTCAAATCAAAAGTCTCTCCAATTTCTTCTAAAGTCATTGGTTGGTGTTCTCCCAAACCAAAATACAACTTAACAACATCTGCCTCTCTTGGTGTTAATGTTTCTAGAGCTCTACTTATTTCTATACGTAAAGATTCGTGTAATAATTTTCTATCTGGGTTTGGTGATTCACCAGAATTTAGAACATCGTATAAATTTGAGTCTTCACCTTCAATTAAAGGAGCGTCCATAGATACATGACGGCCAGAATTTTTCATAGACTCTTTTACGTCATTAACAGTCATATCTAGCTTCTTCGCAATTTCTTCAGCACTTGGAGGACGCTCATTTTCTTGTTCTAAGAAAGCGTACATTTTATTAATCTTATTAATAGATCCAATTTTGTTTAGAGGTAAACGAACAATACGAGACTGTTCTGCTAAGGCCTGTAAAATAGATTGACGAATCCACCATACGGCATAAGATATAAATTTAAACCCTCTAGTTTCGTCAAACCGCTTGGCAGCTTTTATAAGTCCTAAATTTCCTTCGTTGATTAAATCAGGTAATGTTAAACCTTGGTTTTGATATTGTTTAGCTACTGAGACAACAAATCGTAAATTTGCTTTCGTTAATTTCTCCAGGGCAGTTTGGTCTCCAGCTTTAATTCGTTGAGCTAATTCAACTTCTTCATCAGCAGTAATTAAATCTACTTTTCCAATTTCCTGTAAATACTTGTCTAATGAAGCAGTTTCTCTGTTAGTTACTTGCTTCGTAATTTTAAGTTGTCTCATCTAATTTGTGGAATTCTTTAGCTGTTAATTTTGTACTTGTATATTATTATACGGAAGACCTTCACATAATGTTACAAAAGAATGTTTATTTTAAAAAATAGAGAAATTATTTTTTATTAGAATAGGCCATTTATCTGTGAATCTATCCTATCTATTATATATCCTAAATCCTCTTGATTAGCCACAAAGTCTAGATTATCTACATCAATAACTAATAATTTTCCTTTTTTATAGGTAGAAATCCATGCTTCGTATCGTTCATTTAATCTACTTAAATAATCAATACTTATAGAGTTTTCGTATTCTCTTCCTCTTTTGTGAATTTGACTTACTAATGTAGATATATCTGCTCTTAGGTAAATTAGTAAGTCTGGAGGTGTTACTAGTTTTTCCATCAATTCAAAAAGAGAATTATAGTTATGGTAGTCTCTATTAGTCATTAATCCCATCGCATGAAGGTTAGGGGCAAAAATATGTGCATCTTCATAGATAGTTCTATCTTGAATAATATTCTTACCACTTTTTCTCAATTCTAGAATTTGACTAAAGCGGCTGTTAAGAAAATATACTTGTAAGTTAAAGGACCATCGTTCCATTTCACCATAAAAATCGTCTAGATAAGGATTTTCGTCAACAGACTCATAATGAGGTTTCCAGTTGTAATGTCTTGCTAATAATTTAGTTAAAGTAGTTTTTCCGGCACCAATGTTTCCGGCAATAGCTATGTGCATAGATTCGTATAAAAAAAATTAAAAAAGGGAAGCTAAAGATACTTAAAATTTAGAAATCTACCCTAACTAAATTGTAAGTTTATACCCAATGCCTCTCACATTAATAATTTTAATTTTTGTGTCTTTTGAAAGCTTTTTTCTCAATTTAGTAATAAACACATCCATACTTCTAGCGTTAAAGAAATCATCATTCCCCCATAATTTCTTTAAAATAAAAGACCTATCTAAAACATCATTTCGTTTTTCTGACAAGTGAAATAATAATTCTGATTCTTTATTAGTTAGCAAAACCTCTTCATCTGAGATATAAAGTACTTGTTTGGTATAATTAAAAATATAGTTGCCAATAGCAATTTTTGATATATCCTTTTTAATTTCATTTCGATCTAGTAGCGCTTTAATTCTAACAATTAACTCCTCCATGGAAAAAGGTTTTTTTAAATAATCATTTCCTCCATGGTCAAAACCGTCTAAAACATCTTTTGTTTGAGATTTAGCAGTTAAAAAAATGATAGGAATAGAGGTGTTTTCTTTTCGTATTTCCTTAGCTAAAGTAAAGCCATCTTTTATTGGCATCATAACATCGAGTACTAATATATCCGGGTTTCTTTGGAGGTAATACTCATAGGCAACTTTACCATTAGGAGCATGATATACTAAAAAACCTCTGGTTTCTAGACTTTCTTTAAGAATTTGACCTAAACTAGGTTCATCTTCTGCTAAAACAATTTTTATTTTACTCATTAGGGATCTGTAATTTAAAGATAGTGTTATCAAAACTTGATGAAACGTTTATAGAACCATTGTGTTTTTCTATTATTTTTTGGGTGTAATACAAACCAATACCAAAACCTTTTACATCATGAGTGTTGCCTTTAGGCACTCGGTAAAATTTGTCAAAAATTCTTTCTTGCTGACTCTTATCTATTCCTTTTCCGTTATCTGCAACAGAAATCTCAGTTACATTCAATACAGAATTTAGAGTAACTTCAATACTATCTCCACCATATTTAATGGCGTTATCAACTAAATTTGAGATAGCATTTTCAAAATGAAAGCGATCTATTTTTAATATCTTAGAATCTATATTTGTTGTGAAGTTGATGTTTTTTTTGGTTAATAACTCAAATTTCTTAGTAATTTTAGCTATTAAATCAACAATATTTGTTGGTTCTTTCTGTAATAGTAAGCTTTCAGAATCGAGGGTAGCGGTTTCCAACAATTTCTCAACCATTTGATGTAATTTTTTAAGCTGAAAAGCTGAAATAGCAGCATATTGTTTGGTTTTTTCTTTATTATCTGTAACATTGAAGCTTTCTATGGCCTCAATTGCGGTCGAAATTGTTGCAATTGGAGTTTTAAACTCATGGGTGATATTATTGATTAAATCATTTTTAATTTCAGCCAACTCTTTTTGGGTACTTATTATTTTTAATAAATAAATCAAACAAAAAATTACAGAAAGAGACAATAGTAATGATAATAAAATTCCAGTAGAGCTTTTTTTCAACGCTTCAATAGTAGGATCTTCGTAATAAGCTCTCAGATTTTGATTTGGTCTTAAAAAAGTAGATTTAGAATTTGAAAATAAGCTTAGTTCAATATCTTCGGCTTTATTGCTTCCCCTAACTTTAATATCTTTTTCTAGTAATACTAGATAATGAGGTGTTTTGATCCCTTTTTTTGAAAGTTGATTGGTGAAAATAGAATCTAGTCTGGTAAAATTTATCTCATCATTATTAAGAGCAATCGCAACAGATTGAATACCTTTTAGAAATTTTAAACTATCAGAATTAATTTTAAACCTTTTTATTTCTGATTGATATTTAGTTGACGTTTTAGAGGTTACTTTTTTATCGTTAAATTGAAATTCAATAGTATCGGTGATGAAAATAGAGTCTAATATTTTTGGAATTGTACTGACATCTTCATCTCCGCTATAATCAGAACTAATTTTAATGGAGGAAATGCTAACTTTAGACTTTGATGAATTAATATCCTCATTCCAAAAATCTTTTAAAAAGCTACTTTTACTATTAATGCTATCATAGTCTATGATAGTAAAAAAATTAGATTTAGAAAGATCTGTGTAGTATTCATCAATTGCAGTATCTAGGCTGCTTTGAATTTCATTCTTTACTCTTTGTTTATTGTCTAAGTAATTATTGTAATTCCAATACAATTGAACCGCAATAGTTAAGACAATTGTCGCAGTAATAGAATATAAAGTCCAATGCTGTTTTTTTGTGTCCATTTCTCAAATGTAATGAGTAAATTATTATAAAAACAATTGGTTAACAAACGTTAACACTCATTAACCCAATAAGTCAAATTTATAGATCATTTTTGTAGCAATAATAATGTTAAACGATAAACTAAAAAATATGAAATTATTAATGTTAAAAACTTTTATATTGTCTTGTCTTATTACAGGAAGCATGTTTGCTCAAGACTTTTCAGGAAGAGCTACTTACAGAACACACAGAAAATCATCATTTAAATTAGATAGTACTACAATTGCTGCAAATCCAGGGATTCAAGAACAAATGGAGGCTCAAATGAGGAAAATGTTTCAAAAGACGTTTACACTAGATTTCACCAAATCAGAATCTATGTACAAAGAAGAGCAAGAATTAGATGCTCCAAAAGGGCCATCATCTAATGGTAGTGTTATGGTAATGAGTTTTGGAGGTGGCGGTACAGACGTTCTTTACAAGAATATTTCAGAAAATAGAATGGCCAATAAAAAAGAACTGATGGGAAAAGTCTTTTTGATAAAAGATAATCTTGTAGCCTATGATTGGGAATTAACAGGAGAAACAAAAAATATTGGCAACTATACTTGTTATAAAGCAAAATTCGAAAGAGAGGAAGAGGATATTCAAATAAATATGATTGATGGTGAAGTAAAGGAAGAAAAAGTTACAAAAAAAAGAACCCTAGTTGCTTGGTATACTCCTGATGTTCCAATTAGTAATGGACCAAGAGATTATGGAGGTTTACCTGGGTTAATATTAGAAGTTAATGACGGAGATCTAACCATTGTATGCTCGGAAATCGTATTAAACCCAAAAGAAGTTAAAGAAATTAAAGAACCTATTAAGGGAAAAATAGTTGCAAGAAAAAAGTTTGGAGCTATTGCTAAAGAAAAAACAAAAGAGATGATGGATCGATACAAGACTAGAGACGGTGGGATGAGAATTCAAATTGGTG
>JADFAM010000040.1:0-15996 GCA_015665265.1 Flavobacterium sp. | reverse complement strand
TTTTTTGGTCTACAATTAAACTTTTAAGTTTTTTTTAAGTCATATAGTTTTTTAATAAAATTACTTTTACACAAATTAATTAAATATAAAACTATGAAACAACTAACTACCCTAGTATTACTTTTATTCACTTTAGTTGCTTTTTCTCAAAGAAAGTTTGAAGGTAAAGCCACTTACATGTCTAAAAGAACTATGGATATGTCTCGTTTTGATAAAATGAGTGAGCAGCAAAAAAAACAAATGAAAGCGCGTTTTAAAAATTTTTTAGAAAAAACATATACGCTTAGTTTTAATAAATCTGAATCATCATTCAAAGAGAATGTAACGCTTGACGCTCCTGGGACTTCAGGACCAAGTTGGGGTAGAAGTAATGGTCAGGGCTCTATTTACAAAGATCTCAGATCTAAAGAAATGATTGAAGATGTAGAGCAATTTAGTAAACGTTTTAGAGTCCAGGAAGAGATGGAATTACCCAAATGGGAAATGACTGGAGAAACTAGACAAATAGGACAATATACCTGCTACAAAGCCACCATGATAAAAATAGACAAGGAAATAGATTGGGGAAGTATTTTTGGCAGAAGAGGTAGAGGTGCTAAAAAGAACGATTCAACCAAAACAAAACAGGCCAAACCTCCCGTAAAAACTCAGTTAGTTACTGCATGGTATACTCCACAAATTCCTGTAAGTGCAGGGCCTGAAAGATATTGGGGTTTACCAGGTTTGATTTTAGAAATTAATGCAGGAAGAACTACGATGCTTTGTACAGAAATTGTTATCAATCCTGAAGAGGCTGTTGAAATTAAAAAGCCCTCTAAAGGGAAAGAAGTTTCTAGAGATGAATATGATATAATGATGAAAAAGAAATCAGAGGAATTGAGAGAGCAATTTCAGAACAGAAGAGGCGGAGGTAGACGATTCTAAATCAATAAAAAATAAAAATGAAAATAAAAAAGATACTTACACTAGTCATTTTCATGACTACATTATTTACTAATGCTCAAATTAAATTAACAGGTGTTGTTAAAGACAGTATTGGTCCACTAGAAATGGCAAATGTAATTGCTCTAGATACCGTTGCTAAAAAAATTACATCCTATGGATTTACAGATGCGAATGGTCAATACAAATTAGATCTTCAAAAAAACACGGTCTACAATATTAAGATTAGCTATATAGGGTTAAAATCTGTTGATGCATATATAAAAACAAATGATACGGATCTAGTCAAAAACTATGAAATGTCAACCGACAACATGTTAGATGAAATCACGATTGTATCTAAAATGCCTGTTCGAATTGAAGGAGATACCATTATCTATAATGCAGATTCATTTAAAAATGGATCTGAACGAAAGTTAGAAGATGTCCTTAAAAAGTTGCCAGGTGTAGAGGTTAATGACGCTGGTGAAATTGAAGTTGAAGGGAAGGTAGTAGAGAAAATAATGGTAGATGGGAAAGAATTTTTTAGTGGAGACACTAAATTAGCTACAAAGAATATTCCTTCCAACGCAGTTGACAAAATTCAAGTGTTAAGAAATTATGGAGATGTAAGTCAATTAAGAGGAGTTCAAGACAATCAAGATAGAGTAGCCATAAATATAAAGCTAAAAGAAGGGAAGAAGAATTTCTGGTTTGGTGACGTTACTGCTGGACTTGGAAATGCTACAAACGACGATTTATATCTTTTTCAGCCAAAATTATTTTATTATACACCAAAATACACGATTAATATTATAGGTGATCTTAATAATCTTGGAGATGTAGTATTGGATAGAAATGACATCAGAGGTTTTGGTGGTGGTTTTAGAAGTCAAAGCCCTTCAAACGGAACAAATTTAAGTATAGGAAGTGCTGGTCTAGGATTTTTAAATGCAAATTCAAGAAACGCCAATCGAATAGAAACCAAATTAAGTGCAATAAATTACAGTTACTCACCAACTGAAAAATTAGATTTAAGTGGGTTCTTAATATGGTCTAGTAATAGCAACGGTCAAAAAAATAATACCACACAAAGTTTTAATGATGACCCTTCTAGAAATGATTTTGTCCAGAGTCTTACAGATCAATTTAGTAACACAGGTTTGTTTAATTTTAGAAGTATTTACAAAAAGAACTTCAATAGCCAAGTAAATTATGATGTAACAGGAAGATTTTCTAACGAACGAAGAACAGATGATGTAAACTCACAAGTGTTGAGTGATATTTCAGAATTAGAGAAATCTACACCATACAAAATTGATCAGAGTCTAAGTTATTTTTATACCATCAACGAAAAAAATATTCTTGCTTTAGAAATGAAGCATCTTTTACAAGATGAAGACCCATTTTATGTAGCATTATTAGAAAACGATCCTCTAAATAATAATACTCCAGAAGCAGATGGTTTTGATAGTACAGCAAACGTATTAGGCTTAGATACAGGTTTAGATTTATATGAGTTAAATCAAAATAGACGGGTGAAATCTAATCAATTAGATGCAAAATTAGATTACTATTATATTTTAAATGAAAAAAGTAATTTAAATATTGTTGGGGGTACCATATTAAGCAAACAAAATTTTGATTCTAGATTTTTTCAAGTGTTGGATAACCAAGGAACAACCTTAGATCCAATTCCTACTTTTGGAACAGATCTTCAGACTGCTAATGATATTGAGTATAAATTCACAGATTTATATCTAGGATTAAGATATCGTGTTAAGTCAGGTATTTTTACCTTTAGTCCAGGGTTTACAGCTCATGCATACAATACAAACAATTCTCAATACGGTACAGATTTTTTTAAAGACACGTTTCAGAAACTCTTACCTGAGTTTAAAATGATTATGCAATTTAAACGTAGTGAAAGTTTGACGTTTGATTACAGACAACAGGTTAATTTTACAGATGTAAATCAATTGGCTAAAGGGTTGGTAGCAAATGGGTATAATGCATTTTTTGCAGGAAACTCAGAGGTTATGAATGCTAGTATTCATAATGTAAGTTTATTTTACAGAAGCTATAATTTATACAACGCAAGTAATGTTTTTGCCAGAGTAGCTTATACGAAGACTATAGATCAAATTAGTACAGATTTTAATTTTGTACCTAGATCTGTTGTATCGTTTAGAACAAATTTAAATTCTCCTTTCGATAATGAAACCCTTTCAGCTTTTGGTCGTATAGGAAAAACATTTAAAAAAATAAGAACTTCTTTAGGAGGTAATTTCACCTATTCTAAAAGCTTTCAATTTTTACAAGGAAATGTAAATGAAAACCTATTGTACAACCATTCTTACAATACCAGCATAGGAACTAATTTCACAAAAGCACCTAATGTGAGTTTGAGGTATCGATTATCTTTTACAGACCAAATTAGTGGTAATAGAGATGACTTTAATACCGTTACTCACGTTCCATCCTTAAATTTTGATGCTTACATCTGGGATTCATTAACCTTTAAAAGTGATTTTTCTTTTAATGAAGTAAGGCAAGATGGTAACGTAACTAATTCATTTAAAATTTGGGACATGACATTTGCTTACAGAAAAAATAAAGATGCGAAATGGGAGTATGAACTCATAGGAAGTAACTTACTAGGAACAGACTCTAGAACTAGTGTGAGTGCAGGCAATATTTCACGATCTATTAATGAAACATTTATTCTACCAAGATTTGTTAGTCTTAGATTACGTTACCAACTGTAAATAATTTAAACTATTTTTAAAAAAGCCTTTCTATTTCGAGAGGCTTTTTTATTTTGATTTGTAATTTAGCGATATGTCAGTAGCTACCTCAAAAACTCTTTTACCAGCTTTTTTTAAAACGCTAGGCTTGCTTTGGGGTTTTATTTTAACAGGTCTTTTTTTAGACAGCAATCTCATGCAACAATGGATAACTAAACCTCAGTGGATTGCAAATACTGTAATGTTTATTGGGTTCTTTCTATGTTTTAAGAATGTGACTCCTAGAATTAAAGAACAAATGATTACAGCAGTTATTATCGCTGTCATTGGTGAGTACTTGTTTTCAATAGCATTAGGAATGTATACCTATCGTTTGGAAAATGTACCGCATTATGTTCCTCCCGGCCATGCTTTAGTATATGTTGGAGTATTGTATTTTACAAAAACAGCTTTCACAAAGCTTCACAGACGTTTATTAGAGAAAATTTTTACAATTATTGTGATTGTGTATGCTACTGTATTTTTAATTTTTGAAAACGATATTTTTGGTTTTTTGATGACTGGATTTACTTTATTTATTTTAAGAAAGAGACCAAGAGAGCGTCTATTTTATTTGAGTATGTATCTTACAGTTGCTTACCTCGAAATTATTGGAACCAATTTTTTCTGTTGGGAATGGCCAAGTACCGCCTTTGATGTTTTCTCTTTTTTACCAAGTGCTAATCCACCAAGTGGAATTAGCTTCTTTTACTTTGGTTTAGATTTAGGCTGTTTATGGTTGTATAAAAAACGTCACAAAATTGCCTGGAGACGTATGAAAAATCAACGATTGATTAGATTAGAAAAATATTAGAGTTTAAAAGCTTTCTTAACCTTATCTACGTAATCTAATTTTTCCCAAGTAAACGTCTCTACTTCTTGAGAAACTGTTTCTCCCATAGGGTTAGAAAATGTCACTGTTTTAATTTCTGAGGTTCTCCCCATATGTCCATAGGCAGCAGTTTCTGAATAAATGGGTGTTCTTAGTTTTAGTCGTTGCTCAATAAAGTATGGACGCATATCAAATAAAGTTTCTACTATTTTACTAATTTCACCATCGGTCATTTCTATGTTAGCGGTCCCATAAGTTTCAACGTTAATACTCGTAGGTTCAGCCACACCAATGGCATAGGAAACTTGAACTAACACTTCTTTACACAAACCAGCAGCTACTAGGTTCTTGGCAATGTGTCTAGTAGCGTAAGCACCAGATCGATCAACTTTTGAAGGGTCTTTTCCTGAGAATGCGCCACCACCATGTGCGCCTTTTCCTCCGTAGGTATCTACGATAATCTTCCTTCCTGTTAACCCCGTATCTCCGTGAGGTCCTCCAATTACAAATGTACCTGTAGGATTAATATGATACGTGATATCATTTGTAAATAATTGTTGTAAATGAGTTGGTAACTTAGCAACAACTCTAGGGATTAAAACAGTTTTGATATCAGCTTTAATTTTGGCGAGCATAAGTTCATCACTTTCATTAAAATCGTCATGTTGCGTTGAAAGCACTATGGCATCAATTCTTTGAGGTTTATTATCATCAGAATATTCAATAGTCACTTGAGACTTTGCGTCTGGACGTAGATATGTAATCTCGTTATTTTCTCTTCTTAATTCAGCCAATTCAATTAGCAATCGATGCGATAATTCTAACGCCAATGGCATGAAGTTTTCAGTTTCATCGGTAGCATACCCAAACATCATCCCTTGATCTCCAGCACCTTGTTCTTCTTTTGAAGCTCTATCTACTCCTCGATTGATGTCCGGTGATTGTTCATGAATAGCTGAAAGCACCCCGCAAGAACTTCCGTCAAACATGTATTCACTTTTAGTATAGCCAATCTTATTAATAACATCTCTAGCAATCTTCTGAACATCTAAATATGTTTTAGATTTCACTTCACCAGCTAAGATCACCTGTCCTGTAGTAACCATAGTTTCACAAGCCACTTTAGATTCAGGGTCAAAGGCTAAAAAATTATCAATTAAAGCATCAGAAATTTGATCTGCTACTTTATCAGGGTGCCCCTCAGATACAGACTCTGAAGTAAATAAATATGACATAGTTTCTCTTTTAAATTATAGAGAAATTTGGTCTGATTGGTCGTTGAAAGTAGTAGTGAATTACTGCTTTAGCATTTTTTGTTTCCTGAATTTTCAGTACAAAGAGGTTGCAATCAGTCAAATTTTTCCTCTAATTAAGTGGCAAATTTACACTTTAAATATAAAATGTGCACTTAATTATAAATTTATTTCACAGATAACTCATTTAAATTGTGATCTCTTTTGTAGATAATTTAATTTAACAGCACTATAATTATGAAATGCATAAAAATTAAAAAAAAACAAGGTAATAGTTGGAAATTAAATTTTTCTGACTGAATATTTGCGTATCAAAAGTTCAAATACTTACTGAATATTGTTATCAAGAAAGGTTGAGGGATTAGACCCATAGACGCCTTAGCAACCCTTTGTTTTTTAGAACAAAATAAATAATAAAGAAGGTGCTAAATTCTACTTCATGCCTCTTACTATTTTAGTAAAAAGGTATACAAGATAGATAACTCAAGCAAAATTACATGTGTAATTTTCTATGATTTCTTTTTAACATTTTTCTTATAAGCAACTCTTTTAGGGTTGGTTTTTTTGTCTTTTAAATATAATTATTTAATCATTCAAACTAGAAAAATGAGTACACAAAAATTTTCAACAAACGCATTACATGCAGGGCATGACGTAACACAAACCTCAGGAACTAGAGCCGTTCCTATTTATCAAACATCATCGTATGTTTTTAACAATTCTGAGCATGCAGCTAATCTTTTTTCATTAAAAGAATTAGGGTTTATTTATACCCGTTTAAACAATCCAACCAACCAAATTTTACAGGAACGTTTGGCTACATTAGAGGGAGGTACAGGAGCTGTTGTTTTTGCTTCAGGTTCTGCAGCAATTGCTACAGGTTTATTAACTCTACTAAAATCTGGTGACCATATCGTAGCTTCAAGTAGTTTATATGGTGGAACCTTCAATTTATTAAATGTAACTTTACCTAGATTAGGTATTACAACAACTTTTGTAGATGCCTCTGATCCAGACAGCTTTGCCGATGCCACCCAAGAAAACACGAGAGCATTCTTTGTAGAATCTCTTGGAAATCCAAAATTAGATGTTTTAGACTTAGAAGCTATTTCTAAACATGCTAAAGAAGCCAGAGTCCCATTTATTGTTGATAACACAGTGGCAACACCAGCATTGTTAAATCCTATTAAGCATGGAGCAAACATTGTAATTCATTCGCTTACAAAGTATATTGGAGGCCATGGTACATCTCTTGGAGGAGCTATTATAGATGCGGGTACTTTTGATTGGTCTAGTGGAAAGTTTCCTGAATTTACAGAGCCATCTGCAGGATATCATGGTTTAGTTTATCATGATGTTTTGGGTGCAGCATCGTTTACTTTTAAGTTAATTTTAGAGGGTTTACGTGATTTTGGAGGTGCTTTGAGTCCAACAAATGCATTTCAAATTCTTCAAGGTTTAGAAACTTTAGAACTTAGGATTAAACAACATTCAAAAAATGCATTAGCATTAGCCACTTGGTTAGAAGCACAGGACGAAGTTGCTTGGGTAAATTATCCAGGTTTAGAGTCGAGTAACTATAAGGAATTAGCTGATAAATACTTACCTAACGGACAAAGTGGACTGGTTACTTTTGGAGCAAAAGGAGGGTATGAAGCTGCAAAAACTATTGTAGACAATGCTAAAATATTTTCTCTTTTAGCTAATATAGGAGATACAAAATCTTTAATAATTCACCCAGCTAGTACTACTCATCAACAATTGACAGAAGATCAACAACTTTCAGCAGGTGTTTCAAGTGATTTGATAAGACTATCTGTTGGATTAGAAAATATTGACGATCTCAAACTTGATTTAAAAGAAGCATTTTCTAAAATTCCTAAAGAAGTTTTAGTTTAAAAATTTGAATCAAGAACTGTCATATATACACGTTAAAGATTTTACTACTCAGAGTGGTTTTCACATCTCTACCCTTCAATTAAGTTATCAATTGTTTGGTTTAGAACTGGGAACCGCTCCAGTAGTTTTGGTAAATCATGCGTTAACTGCTAATAGTTTAGTGGCAGGTGAGTATGGGTGGTGGAACCAAGTGATTGGAAAAAATAAAACCATAGACACCAATAAATTTACTATTATTTCATTTAACATTCCTGGAAATGGTTATGATGGATTATTGATAGAAAATTATCAAGATTTTGTTGCAAAAGATATTGCAAACTTATTTTTAATAGCCTTAAGGAAACTTGGTATTTTAAAATTACATAGTATTATTGGTGGTTCTTTAGGAGGAGGTATTGCTTGGGAAATGGCGGTATTAAATCCAGTTATTGCTACACACATTATTCCGATAGCTGCAGATTGGAAATCTACAGATTGGCTAATTGCTAACTGTTCTATTCAAGAACAATTTTTATTAAATTCTAAAAATCCTGTTCATGACGCTAGAATGCATGCCATGATGTGTTACAGAACACCAGCATCTTATAAAGCTAAATTCAATAGATCTATCCATGAAGAATTGAAGATTTTTAATATAGAAAGTTGGTTATTTCATCATGGGAAAAAACTACAGAAAAGATTTCAGTTAAGTGCATACAAAATGATGAATCATTTGTTACGAACAATTGAAGCAACTAATTCTGAAAATTACTTAGAAAATTTAAGTAAAATAAGGGCACATATTCATATTGTAGCCATAGATTCTGACTTATTCTTTTTAGCGGCGGAAAATAAAGAAACCTATAAGGAATTATCAAAAACATCTGTTGAAGTATTTTATAATGAAATAAAATCTATTCATGGGCACGATGCTTTTTTAATAGAATTCGATCAATTAGATAAGATTTTAAGGCCAATTTTTAAGTAGTATAAAATCGTTAAGAAAAATAGTATATGAATTTTGAAACAAAAGCAATTCGGCTGCAAACAGATCGGTCACAATTTCAAGAGCATTCAACACCCTTGTATCTGACATCAAGTTTTGTATTTGAAGACGCAGAAGATATGAGAAGTTCTTTTGCAGAAGAAAAAGAACGGAATTTATATAGTCGTTTTTCAAATCCAAATACAGCTGAGTTTGTCAATAAAATTGTTTCCCTAGAAGGTGCAGAGGCAGGTTACGCTTTTGCGACAGGGATGTCAGCAATTTTTTCAACATTTGCTGCTTTATTATCTTCAGGAGATCATATAATTTCTTGTCGTTCTGTATTTGGATCTACCCATAGTTTATTTACTAAATACCTGCCAAAATGGAATATTTCTACGAGTTATTTCAATGCAGATGAAACTAATTTAATTGAATCTTTAATAACTGATCACACCAAGATATTATATGTTGAAACTCCAACAAATCCAGGAGTTGATGTGTTAGACTTGGAAATAATAGGATCAATTGCAAAGAAATATAATCTATTGTTTATAGTTGACAACTGTTTTGCGACACCTTATTTACAAAATCCAATACAATATGGGGCAGATTTAGTGGTTCACTCAGCAACTAAGTTAATAGATGGGCAAGGACGAGTCCTAGGGGGTGTAACAGTAGGGAAAAAAGAATTAATGAGAGACATTTATTTATTTTCAAGAAACACTGGTCCAGCGATGTCACCATTCAATGCTTGGATATTGTCAAAAAGTTTAGAAACCTTGTCTGTTCGAGTAGAAAAACATTGTGAAAATGCGTTAAATCTAGCCCATTCTTTAGAGAATAATGAAAAAGTAAACTTTGTTAAATACCCTTTTTTAAAATCACATCCAAACTATGAGATTGCTAAAAAGCAAATGAAATTAGGGGGTAATATTTTAGTTTTTGAAGTTAAAGGAGGGATAAAATATGCCCAAAAATTTTTGAATAATCTTAAAATGTGTTCATTGTCTGCCAATCTTGGAGATACAAGAACTATAGTTACTCATCCAGCTTCCTCAACTCACAGCAAGCTATCTATAGAAGATTTATTGAAAGTAGAAATAACTGAAGGATTGATTAGAGTTTCAGTTGGTTTGGAAAACAGCGACGATATTATTTATGATTTAACACAGGCCTTTGGAGATGAGTAATATTTATAAAGAAATACAAAAGCGAATTTTAGTTCTAGATGGAGCTATGGGAACGATGCTTCAACAATATAAGTTTAGCGAAGAAGATTTTCGTGGAGATCGATTTAAAGATTATACATCTCCTTTAAAAGGAAATAATGATTTGCTTTCCCTTACCCAACCAGCGGCAGTAAAAGAGGTACATAGAAAGTATTTTGCAGCAGGTGCTGATATTGTAGAAACTAATACTTTTTCTAGCACCACCATTGCCATGGCAGATTATGGTATGGAAAATTTGGTTTATGAGCTAAATTATCAATCTGCAAAAATTGCTAAGGAAGTTGCGCAAGAAGTAACTCGAAAAGAGCCTTATAAGCCAAGATTTGTTGCTGGATCTATAGGCCCCACAAATAGAACAGCTAGTATGTCACCAGATGTAAACGATCCTGGCTACAGAGCAGTCACTTTTGACGAATTACGAATTGCATACAAAGAACAAACTGAAGCTCTATTGGATGGTGGAGTAGATCTTCTATTAGTAGAGACAGTTTTTGATACATTAAATGCAAAAGCAGCATTATTTGCAATTGAAGAAGTAAAATCAGAGAGATTAATTGATGTTCCTGTAATGGTTTCAGGAACTATTACTGATGCTTCGGGAAGAACTTTATCTGGACAAACAGCAGAAGCATTTTTAATTTCAATATCACATATTCCTTTGTTAAGTGTTGGTTTTAATTGTGCTTTAGGAGCCAATTTATTACAACCACATCTAGAGGCTATTGCATCAAAAACTGTCTTTGCAATATCTGCACATCCCAATGCGGGGTTACCAAATGCTTTTGGAGAATATGATGAAACTCCAGAGGAAATGGCTTCACAAATTGAAGAATACTTAAAGAAAGATCTTATCAATATTATTGGAGGCTGTTGCGGAACAACTCCAAATCATATTACTGCAATAGCAGAGCTAGCTAAGAAATATCAACCAAGACAAATAAAGATAGTTGTATAATGTCCAAAAATTCTGAAAGATACATGAGACTTTCAGGTCTAGAACCACTAATTATTACTCCTGAAAGTAATTTTATTAACGTTGGAGAAAGAACCAATGTTGCTGGTTCACGGAAATTCCTGCGGCTTATTAAAGAAGAGAAATTTGATGAAGCATTAGCCATTGCTATACATCAAGTAGATGGAGGTGCACAAATTCTAGATATCAATATGGATGATGGTCTGATAGATGGAAAAGAAGCCATGGTTCGTTTCCTTAACCTTATTGCTGCTGAACCAGATATCTGTAGAATTCCATTGATGATTGATAGCTCAAAATGGGAAATCATCGAAGCAGGGTTGCAAGTAGTACAAGGTAAATGTGTAGTTAACTCAATTTCCTTGAAAGAAGGAGAAGAAAAATTTATTTGGGAAGCTACACAAATAAAACGTTACGGAGCTGCTGTTATTATTATGGCATTTGATGAAGAGGGTCAAGCAGACAACTACCAGCGAAGAATTGAAATAGCAGAAAGATCGTACAAAGTTCTGGTCAATAAAGTTGGTTTTACACCTGAAGATATCATCTTCGATTTAAATATTTTTCCAGTGGCAACAGGAATGGAGGAGCATAGGCAAAATGCAATAGATTTTATTGAAGCAACACGTTGGGTTCGACAAAATTTACCTCATGCTAGTGTCAGTGGAGGAGTAAGTAATGTCTCATTTTCATTTAGAGGGAATAATACAGTTCGTGAAGCCATGCATTCTGTTTTTCTCTATTATGCAATACAGGCAGGAATGAACATAGGGATTGTAAACCCTACCATGTTAGAAATTTACGATGATATACCTAAAGACTTATTAGAATATATTGAAGATGTAATTTTAGACAGAAGAGATGATGCTACAGAACGATTATTAGATTTTGCTGAAACTGTAAAAGGAGTCAAAAAAGAAAATGATGAAAAAGCATTAGAATGGCGAAATCTTCCATTACAGGAGAGAATTACACATAGCTTAGTTAAAGGAATAGATGCTTTTATAATAGAGGATGCAGAAGAAGCGAGGCTAAGCGTAGAGAGACCATTGCATGTTATTGAAGGACATTTGATGACAGGTATGAATGTTGTTGGAGATTTATTTGGAACTGGAAAAATGTTTCTACCTCAAGTAGTTAAATCTGCACGTGTGATGAAAAAAGCAGTATCACATTTAAATCCATTCATCCAAGCGGAAAAAGGAGAGGAACAAAAAGCATTAGGAAAAGTATTAATGGCAACTGTAAAAGGAGATGTTCATGATATTGGTAAAAACATAGTGTCTGTAGTACTTGGTTGTAATAACTATAAAATAATTGATTTAGGAGTAATGGTTCCTCCAGAAAAAATTATTGAAGCTGCTAAAAGAGAAGATGTTGATGCAATTGGTTTGAGTGGGTTAATTACTCCATCATTAGATGAAATGGTTTACCTCGCAAAAGAAATGGAACGTCAGAACTTTGAAATCCCATTATTAATTGGAGGAGCAACTACATCAAGAGCACACACCGCAGTTAAAATAGATACACAATATAATAATGCTGTAGTTCATGTTAATGATGCCTCAAGAGCAGTAACAGTAGTCGGTGATTTACTTAATAAAAATTCTAAAGTAGAATATATAGCTAAACAAAAAGAGGATTATGAAAATTTTCGCAAGAAGTTTTTAAAACGAGGCAAGACTAAGGCATACATTTCTTTGAATGATGCTCGAGAAAAAAAGTTTAAGATTGATTGGCAAGAGAGTACTATTTCAATGCCAAAAGAAATGGGTATTCAAACTTTAGAACAACTCAGTTTAAAAGAATTAGTCCCATATATAGATTGGAGTCCATTTTTTAGAAGTTGGGATTTACATGGTAAGTTTCCAAATATTCTAACTGATGAGGTAGTAGGAGAACAAGCTACAATCTTGTTCGATGATGCACAAAAAATGTTGAAAGAAATTATTAGTAAACAATCTCTAAAACCAAAAGCAATTTTTGGATTATTTGAGGCAAACTCAGTAAATCATGACGATATTTTAATCTCAAAAAAAGGGAAAGAAGTTGCCACATTTAGAACTTTACGACAACAATTGAAAAAGCGAGAAGGAAAATCAAGTTTTGCTTTAGCAGATTTTATCGCTCCGTTAGATTCTGGGAAACAGGATTATATGGGTGCATTTTGTACAACAATTTTTGGTGCTCATGAATTAACTGAAATTTATAAAAAACAAGAAGACGATTACAATGCAATTATGGCACAAGCATTAGCAGATCGTTTAGCAGAGGCTTTTGCAGAATATTTACACTTTAAGGTAAGAACAAGTCATTGGGGGTATACATCAAACGAAAATTTAACAAATGAAGAGTTGATTGAAGAAAATTATAAAGGAATTCGTCCAGCACCAGGGTATCCAGCATGTCCAGATCATTTAGAAAAAGAAACCATATGGGAATTACTTAAAGTAGAAGAGAAAATTGGAGTTAAACTAACGGAAAGTCTAGCTATGTGGCCAGCAGCAAGTGTTAGTGGTTATTATTTTGCAAATCAAGAAGCACGGTATTTTGGTTTGGGAAAGATCACAAAAGATCAACTTACAGATTATGCAAATAGAAAAAATATCACGGAAGTAGAAGCTACAAAATGGTTAAATCCTATTCTAAAAAACTAAATTTATGAACGTATTAGATCATATAAATAACGCCAAAGATAAAACACAATTTTCTTTTGAAATTCTACCACCACTAAAAGGTCAGGATATCCAATCTATATTTACCAGTATAGACCCTTTAATGGAGTTTAATCCCCCATTTATTGATGTTACTTATCACAGAGAAGAATATGTTTACAAAGAGATGGAGAATGGTCTTTTAAAAAAACAAATTGTTAAAAAAAGACCAGGAACTGTCGGTATTTGTGCAGCCATACAGAACAAATATTCTGTGGATGCCATTCCACATATTTTATGCGGAGGTTTTACCACAGAAGATACAGAGAATTTTCTTATAGATCTTGGTTTTCTAGGTATAGACAATGTAATGGCATTAAGAGGCGACGCTGTAAAAAGTGAAACGTATTTTAAACCAGAAAAAAAGGGGCACAGATATGCCGGTGAGCTTGTGACTCAGATCAATGATATGAATCATGGAAAATATTTAGATGATGCTTTATTAAACACCACTAACACCAATTTTTGTATTGGTGTTGCTGGATATCCTGAGAAACATTTAGAGGCACCAAGTATAGATTCAGATATTCATTTTTTAAAGAAAAAAATTAATAATGGTGCTTCGTACATAGTTACTCAAATGTTTTACGATAATAAAAAATTCTTTGAGTTTGTAGATAAATGTAGGCTTGCCGGTATTAATGTTCCAATTATTCCAGGATTAAAACCAATCTCAACCAAAAGACAATTAAATTTAATACCACATCGCTTCAGTGTAGATTTGCCAGATGATTTAATTATGGAGGTGGTAAAATGTAAAGATAATGCTGCCGTTAGAAAAGTTGGGGTAGAATGGTGTATTGAGCAAAGTAAAGAATTGTTAAAATATGGTGTTCCTTTCCTTCATTATTACTCAATGGGAAAATCATCAAATATTTATCAAGTTGCTTCTGAAGTATTTTAAATTGATAGATAAACTTCTTCGATAGAATCATAGCAAAAAGTAATTTTAAGACCCTAGTAAAGAGAATTATTTGACTATTTTTGTTGTAGGAAAAAATTTTAAAAAATATAAAACCATGGCATTAGAAATTACAGATGCAAATTTTGAAGAAGTAGTATTAAAGTCAGATAAGCCAGTATTGGTTGATTTTTGGGCTGCTTGGTGTGGACCTTGTAGAATGGTAGGGCCCATTATCGATGAAATTCACGGAGAGTACGACGGAAAAGCGGTTGTAGGTAAAGTAGATGTTGATTCAAATCAAGAATTTGCTGCTAAATACGGTGTAAGAAATATTCCAACAGTTCTATTATTTAAAAATGGAGAAGTTGTAGATAAACAGGTTGGTGTAGCTCAAAAAAATGTATACACAGATAAAATTGACGCCAACTTATAAAGATTGTCTAAAAAATCAGAGTTAAAAGGTTTGGCATTTGCCAGACCTTTTTCTATTTTAGGGAACAATGATAGACCTTTCTAACATACAAAATTCAGAAATTAAAAACCTAGAGTTATTAGCCCATCAAATAGTGGAGGGATTTATAACAGGAATTCATAAAAGTCCTTTTCATGGTTTTTCTGTAGAGTTTTCTGAACATAAGTTGTATAATAAGGGAGAGAGTACGCGCCATATAGATTGGAAACTTTTTGCTAAAACAGAAAAGTTATATACAAAAAAATACGAGGAAGAAACCAATTTGAGATGTCATATTATTATAGATAATTCTGCTTCTATGCATTATCCAATAGTAAAAGAACAACGAATAAATCAATTTAACAAAGTAGGGTTTTCAGCAGTTGCATCTGCTTGTTTGATGGAGGTTTTAAAAAGACAACGTGATGCAGTTGGTCTTAGTATTTTTGCTGATTCCTATCAATATTATGCTCATGAAAAAGGAAGTGACCGTCACAGAAAAATGATTCTTCATCAACTTGAAAAATTAGTAACAGGTAATTCAGATGCTGCCACTGAAACCTATCAATATTTACATGAGATAGCTGAAAAAATTCACAGGCGTTCGTTAATTTTTCTATTCACAGATATGTTTCAAACGAATATAGATGAAGAGAAAATGTTTGAAGCGTTAAGGCATTTGAAATATAACAAACACGAAGTTGTTCTTTTTCACACCTTTGATATGAAAACCGAATTAAATTTTGATTTTGAAAACTCTCCAAAAAAATTTGTTGATGTTGAAACAGGAGAAACGGTGAATTTATTTGCAGATAATATAAAAGAAAACTATACCAAGTTAGTTGATTTTTATTTTAAAGAATTGAAAAACAAATGTTTGCAATATAAGATATCATATGTGCCAGTAGATATTCAACAAGGTGTTCATCAAGTATTAACTAGCTATTTTTTAAGTAGGCAAAAAATGATGTAATTTTCACCCTTTCTGTTTGGATATATAAAAAACTGACTTATATTTGCAACCGCTTTAAGCAACGGTTTGGTAGTTCAGCTGGTTAGAATGCCTG
>JADFAM010000027.1 GCA_015665265.1 Flavobacterium sp. | reverse complement strand
AATGAAATATGACCTGCCTCTACATCATTCCTACTCATAAAATCTCCATCTACATAATAGATAACTTCATCAGAATCTATATTACTATGATTGTATGGAGCTGGAATTGATTCTGGATGATAATCGTATAGTCTTGGCACAAAACTGCATACAACAAATGCATCAGTTTCAAATGTTTGATGTACCGGAGGTGGTTGATGAATTCTTCCTGTAATAGGTTCAAAATCATGAATAGAAAATGCATATGGATAATTGTATCCATCATAACCCACAACATCAAAAGGATGAGATGCATAGACCATCTCTATAATTTCGTCTTGTTTTTTTACCTTGATAAGAAAATCTCCTTTTTCACGATGCGTTTCTAATTCGTGTGGTCTTCTGAGATCTCGTTCACAATATGGAGAATGTTCTAACAATTGACCAAACCAATTTCGATATCGTTTTGGAGTATAAATAGGGCGATAAGATTCTACAATAAAGAGTCTGTTATCTTCCGTATCAAAATCAATTTGATAAATAATACCGCGAGGAATTAATAAATAATCTCCGTATTTAAAATCTAAATTTCCTAAATGAGTTCTTAATTTACCTGTCCCTCTATGTATAAAAATTAGCTCATCAGCATCAGTATTTTTATAAAAATAATTTTTTAGAGAACTTTTTGGAGCAGCTAAAATGATATTACAATCCGAATTTGTTAAGATTGTTTTTCTGCTTTTTAAAAAGTCATTTTCTTGTGGAACTTTAAATCCTTTAAAACGGTATGATTTTATATTGTTTTCTTTGGCAACTACCGGAGCTACAGAATATTGATTTCTAATTTCTTTGACCATAGTAGGTCTAAATTCGTGATATGAGTTGGTAGACATTCCGTCAAAGCCAATGGTTCCAAAAAGTTGTTCGGAGTAAAGACTTCCATCTTCTTTTCTGAATTGCGTGTGTCTTTTGGGTGGAATTTTCCCGAGTTTATGATAAAAAGGCATATTTTTTTGATTTGATTATTAAACAACATATGAATTGACCAATATCAATCAGTTTACTCTGGATTCCTTTTGATGAGGGTTTTTAATAAAATTAGTAATTCTAACCAATACATATTCAGACATTTTAAAAATGACGCTCTACAAATATAATTAAAAGTATGAATGAAGCTTAACTCTCAGGGGCTAATTCTATTTCTAATCCATTTAATTTAACGGTAATAGGTATTTGACAACTTAGCCTACTGTTATCCTCTACGTAAAAAGCCTCTGCTAACATTAAATCCTCATCAGAACCCATTTCAGGTAATTCATGATCAGATTTTATATAGCATTGACAAGAAGCGCACATTGCCATACCGCCGCAAACTCCAATAGTTCCCTCTGGAGCTAGTTCATAAGAACGAATAACTTCCATGATATTCATAGCCATGTCTGTAGGCGCAAGAACCTCATGAAGAGCTCCGTTTCTATCGGTAATTTTAATAGTAATATCTGTCACTACTCAATTTTTTTTACAACTGCTTTTGGAGCTTCTTTTTTTGTTCCATCAAAACCTTCAACACCGCCAACAGTGGTGTACTTCATCACATATTTTTTGTTTGGATAAATTCTTTTGTAAGCACTTTGACACATTAAAGTAGCTTCATGAAATCCACATAAAATTAGTTTTAATTTTCCTGGATAGGTATTCACATCTCCAATAGCATAAATTCCTGGAATATTAGTTTGATAGTCTAACGCATTATTTACTTTGATGGCATTTTTTTCTATTTCAAGACCCCAGTTACCAATAGGTCCAAGTTTGGGAGACAATCCAAACAATGGGATAAAGTGGTCAGCTTCAAGATGAATAGTTTCGTCTTTATTGAGAATAATAGAAACTGCTGTTAGATGATCTTTACCATGAATTTCTTTTACCTCTGCAGGAGTAATCAATTTAATTTTACCAGCATTTTTTAATTCTTGAACTTTTTCAACAGAATCTAAAGCCCCTCTAAATTCATTTCTTCTATGAACCAAACTTACTTCAGAGGCAACATTTGTTAAAAAAATTGCCCAATCTAGAGCAGAATCACCACCTCCTGCAATGACTACTTTTTTGTTTCTGTAAATCTCTGGATCTCTAATAATATACTCTACACCAGAATTTTCAAACTCTGCAATATTAGGGATAGGAGGTTTTCTGGGTTCAAAACTTCCCAATCCACCAGCAATAGCAATAACTGGAGCATGATGTTTTGTTCCTTTGTTTGTGGTAACTATAAAAGTATCATCTTCTAATTTTTCAATCGTTTCCGCACGTTCTCCAAGGGTAAAACCAGGTTGAAAAGAAGCTATTTGCTCTAATAGTTTTTCTGTTAAATCTCCTGCCAGTATCTCTGGATATGCAGGAATATCATAGATAGGTTTTTTAGGATAAATTTCTGAGCATTGCCCCCCAGGTTGAGGTAGGGCATCTATTAGGTGACACTTTAATTTTAATAAACCAGCTTCAAAAACTGTAAAAAGACCTGTAGGTCCTGCCCCTATTATTAAGATATCTGTTTTGATCATTTCTAACAAAAAATAAGGTAAAAATAAGTGTTGATTTTGGTCATAAAAACTGATTTTTATCAGTTAGTCTATATTGATTACTTGTTCTATATGTGGCACATATTTTTTAATAGTAGCCTCAACTCCATTTTTTAGAGTCATTTGATTTACAGAACACCCAATACAAGCACCTTCTAATTGAACTTTTACAACGGTATCTTCTATAGAAAGCAGTTTAATATTTCCTCCATCACTTTCTAGGAAAGGACGAATTTCACTCAGTGCTTTTTCAACGTTTTCTAATGTTTCTTGTGTTGTCATAAACTTACTTTTTTACGGCGCTACAACCACTCATTGTTGTAATTCTTACAACTTCTGTAGGTGGTAAGTTAGCATTTCTTTTTAGTAATTCTGAAACCATTTCTTTGGTTAAAGTCGCAAATGCATTTTCTAAAGATGTATTTTCTTGTAATGCAACAGGATGTCCAACATCGCCAGCTTCTCTTATACTTTGAACTAAAGGAATTTCTCCTAAAAATTTTGTGTTAATATCTTCTGCCAAGTGTTTTGCACCATCTTTGCCAAAGATATAATATTTATTGTCAGGGAGTTCTTCAGGTGTGAAGTAAGCCATGTTTTCAATGATTCCTAGAACAGGAACCTGAATACTTTCTTGTTGAAACATAGCAACTCCTTTTTTTGCATCAGCTAGCGCAATAGTTTGTGGTGTACTTACAATCACAGCGCCATTAATAGGTAATGCTTGTACTATAGATAAATGAACATCTCCAGTTCCAGGCGGTAAATCAATTAAAAGAAAGTCTAGCTCACCCCAATCTGCATCGAAAATTAATTGGTTTAATGCCTTTGAAGCCATTGGCCCTCTCCAAATAACCGCTTGATTAGGATTTGTAAAGAACCCAAGTGATAATAACTTTACGCCATAGTTTTCTATTGGCTTCATTTTAGAACGACCTTCTATTTTAACTGAAATTGGTCTTTCTTTTTCTACATCAAACATTAAATGCATAGATGGTCCATAAATATCTGCATCTAATATGCCTACTTTGAAGCCCATTTTTGACAAGCTAACCGCCATATTGGCTGTGATGGTAGATTTTCCTACACCTCCCTTCCCTGAAGCAATTGCGATAATATTTTGTATGGATGGAATTTTTTCACCTTTGATAAGAGTTGATTTTTCTTCTTTTTTTGGAGCAGCAGAAGTTTTTACATTCACTTTTACATCAATTTTTTCATCTACTTTTGAAAGGAGTACTTTTTTAATTTCTGACTCAACTTTCTTTTTTGCTTGCAATGTTGGATTACTGATAGTTACATCAACAATAACTTCATTACCAAATACAACTAGATTGCTAATGTTTTTGTTTTCAACAAGGCTTTTTCCTTCACCTGGTTCAGTAATAGTGTCTAGTGCTTTATATATATCTTGCTTTGTAAAAGACATGTATTTTTATGATTTATGCTATTTTGCAAAGATAACGCTAAAGCTTTAGATACAAAAGGAAGTAAATTCCAAATCCATCAAAAAGAAATGAGTCGATTTCTAAGGGAGTTCCTTCATTGGATTCCAAAAAACTTTTTCTAATTCTTGAATTTGATTATCAATAACAATGATCCCTTCATTTTCTAATAGCTGTTGCATTAGATTAGTTCCGTTAAAGTGATGTTTTCCGGTTAGAATTCCATTTTTATTGACTACTCTGTGAGCAGGAACCTCTTTTTTTTGGGTGTGAGAATTATTCATGGCCCAGCCAACCATCCTTGAAGATCTAGCTGCTCCCAAATAGTTGGCAATACTTCCATAACTGGTAACCTTTCCATAAGGTATTAAACGAGCTACGTGATAAACTTTTTCGAAAAAATTATCAGATTCTTTCATAAAGGAAAGATATAAAAAATGAATTCTTCAAAGAAAGAAAAGATTGAATTTGTCTAGAAATTCAATTTAAATTTGATGTAGGTAATTGCTTTGCCTTTTTCTAAGTATTTCTTCTCGTAAAAGGTTTGAGTTCCAGTTACCTCATCTGGCGAGTAATAGTCTTTATAAACATCATGGTTAGCGTGAATTATTTCATGACCTTCTCCATGCAGCAAACCTAATGTGTAACCGTGCATAAATTCACTATCAGTTTTAAGATTTATAACGCCATCATTCTTTAAAATATAGTCATATTTTTTTAGAAAAGCATGGTTAGTCATTCGGTGTTTAGTGCGCTTATATTTAATCTGAGGATCGGGAAATGTAATCCAAATTTCATCAACTTCACCCTTATCAAAAATAAAATTAACTAATTCTATTTGAGTTCTAACAAAGGCAACATTTTCTAAATTATCTTCTAAAGCGGTTTTAGCTCCTCTCCAGAACCTAGCTCCCTTAATATCGATGCCAATGAAGTTTTTATCTGGATTTTTCTTTGCTAAATCAATTGTGTATTCACCTTTACCACAACCTAGTTCAATAACAATTGGGTGGGTGTTTTTAAAAAAAGAATGCCATTTCCCTTTTAACGAAAAGTTATTTAAGACTTCTTCTCTTGTAGGTTGAATGACATTGGTGAACGTTTCATTTTCATTGAAACGTTTTAGTTTATTTTTACTCCCCAAAATAATAGTTGATTAGGCACGATCTTCTGTGCCTTCTTTTACAAATCTTCGAGATTCTTTCATCCAATAAACCAGAAGAACAAAAAGGATAAGTAAAAAAAGCCAGTTTATAGTATTCGCTTTCCACCAGCCAAAATCTTGCAAGGCGATCGCTCTAATTGTGTTAAAAGGCATAAATAACACATCTGTGAATAATTCACCAATCCATTTAAAAATATTGAATGCTATCATATCTTAAAGTATATTTACGGTGCAAAAATATAAAAACTAAGTATGTTAGCCAATTTTTTTGGGAAATCAAATCCAGTTAATTTTATTGTTGTTTTTTTAATCTTTTTAGGATTTTATATAGCTAATTTTTTTACTGTCAATCTTGTGCAATTTGTTGATATAAATGTAATTTTAAATCAACTATTGACTATAATATTGTTTTTGTTTTTGTTCTTATTCTATAATTTTATTTTAATAAAGAATAAGTTAACTCTAAATAACTCCTATGGATTATTACTTTTTGCACTTTTTTCTGGATTTTTTCCAGCAGTATTTTTAAACGTTACTACTATTTTTTTAAATCTATTGTTATTAATTTTTTTACGAAGAGTTTTTAGTCTTAGGAGTAATAAAGATGTTTACAAGAAAATTTTTGATTGTGGTTTTTGGCTAGGGATTCTTTTCTTTTTAGATTCAACTACAGTGATTTTTGGAGTGCTAATTTTCTTATCGGTCGGGATGTTTCAAAAATTAACTGTCAGAACTCTTTTAATTCCTGTCGTTGGTTTTGTTACGCCTGTTTTTTGTTATTTTTCTTATTGTCTATGGGAAGGGGATACCTCAGAATTTTCAAATTTATTTTTATGGTATTCAAATTACAACTTTGAGGCATACACAGCCAATAAATTTTTATTTTCAACACTATTTTTAGGAATAGGATCTTTAATTTCAATTGTTATAAAAACACCAAAAGTATTTTTAATAAGTGGAGATTATAGAAAATATTGGATTCTAATAATTTTCAATTTTTTCTCGGCAATCACTGTCTTTTTGATTCAAAATACCCATCAAGCCAATAAAGTTCTACTACTTTTTTTTCCAGCATCAGTTATCATTACAAATTGGCTAGAGAGCATAGAAAGAGGTTTTGTAAAAAATATATTTATCATTGTGCTTATAGCTACTCCAGTAATTTTATTTATATTTTAATTCCATAAGACAAGTCACCCGCATCCCCTAAACCAGGGACTATATAACCATTGTCATTTAGCATCAAATCTATATCTGCTATCCATAAATGGGTATTTTCAGGAAAATGTTTTTTAATAAAATGAACCCCTTCTTCGGACCCTATCACTGAAACAATATGAATTTTTTTTGGAGTACCAAATTTTTTAATTGCTTCATACACAGTAACCATAGATTTTCCGGTTGCCAGCATTGGATCTGCAATAATTAAAGTTTTATCTTTTAAAGGGGGAGATGCAAAATAGTCTACTTTTATTTCAAATTCAGCGTCATTATTTGGATGATGCCTGTATGCAGAAATAAAGGCATTTTCGGCTCCGTCAAAATAATTTAATATTCCTTGATGAAGAGGAAGTCCTGCCCTCAAAATTGAACAAATAACCAAATCATTATTCATTATATTATTTTCTTTTACCCCTAAAACAGTCTTAGTTTCTTCTTTATAGTAATGAAGTTCTTTACTTAATTCATAAGATAATATTTCACCAATACGTTCTATATTTCTTCTAAAACGCATGGTGTCTTTTTGACTAATATGGTCTCTTATTTCTTTAATAAAAGTATTAAGAACTGAATTTTTTTTTAAGATGTGATGAATAGTCATGTGTAGATTTTTTAATTCTAAGAGAATTACCTCAATTTAATTTTGTAACTTTAACATGTTTCAAAAACATAGTAATAAACTATATATCAATTTACTAACGTATTATAACCCGCTAAGAATTATTAGCCAAATCATAAAAAAGAGTCTTTACAGACTCTTTTTTTTAGTCCTCTAATGCGTCCATTACTACTTTCACAATATGGGACGGTGAGATGGTTTTCATTACATCTTCATAACCCTCATAAACTACATTTCCATATACAGAGGTTGGTATTTTTGGATATTTATTTACATCAGACACAAGGCAATATTTTATTGGCTGATAAAAGGGTGCAAATCCAGCAAAAGGGTGAGTAACTCCCCAAAGAGTAATTGTTTTAATTTGTTGCATAGCTGCTAAGTGAGCATTTCCTGAATCCATTGAAATCATAAGATCTAATGATCTCATTAGCTCCAATTCTTCATTGAAAGACATTTTACCTGCAATATTTTGCACATTGGAATACTTTTTTTCTAACGCATTTAATATAGATATTTCTTTTTTACCTCCACCAAATAGAACTATTTTCACTCCTTTTGAAGTTAGTTTTTCAATAACTTGTTCCATTAACTCCATGGGGTATATTTTACTTTTAAAGGCAGCAAAAGGTGCAATTCCTATACATGTATTTTCTTTTAATCCAGTTATTGTAATACTATTTTTTGAGATTAGTTTTTTCTCTAGAGTAAAAGGCTTTGATAGATCTACTGGATATCCTAGCTTGTGTAAAACATCCGCATACCGATGGTGAGTTGTTTTTAATTGCTTAAAAATCTTATTTTTTGATCTAGTAAGTGCTTTTTTTTCTGCTCTACCTTTATCAATATACACGCAAGGTTTTCCACTTAGATAAAATAAAGCTCTTAAAATTTTTGAACGCAACACATTATGAAAATCAGCAATATGAGTAATTTTTTGTTTTTTTAGTTCTAGAAATAGTCTAAATAAACCCATAATACCTTTGTGTTTTTTTGTGACTTCAGCAGCAAAAAAAGAAACATTTGGAATTCCATCAAAAAGAGGTCTCAAAAAAGGTTTGGAGACTATAGTTATTTTACAATTTGGGTATTGCTTAGTAAATGCTCTAATTACAGGAACAGACATAGCAACATCTCCCATTGCTGATAGACGAATTATTAAAATATGATTACTGCCTAACACAAAAAACATTTTAAATGTAAATGTAATCTTTTCATTAGAATTAAATCCACATCTAAAATTATTGGGGGAATCCTATAGTTTTAAAACTCGATTATTAAACAATGATATCTAAAAATAACAGCGAATTAAAAATGTATCTTTGTAATCATTAAAAAGGATAATAAATGATTCATTCAATGACGGGTTACGGGAAATCCGTACTTCACTTATCAGATAAAAAAGTAACCATAGAAATAAAGTCTTTAAATAGTAAGAATTTAGACTTAAATGTTCGCATACCCTCTTATTACAGGGTAAAAGAGCTTGCCGTTAGAAAACAGCTGGCTTCAAAATTGGTTAGAGGAAAAGTAGATTTTTCTATATATATAGAGATGACCGCAGATGAAACTTCTACAACAGTAAATAAGGGCGTTGTTTCTGAATATATGCAGCAATTAAGAAACGTTGTTCAAACAGGATCTTCAAATGATGTAGAATTATTAAAAATGGCTGTAAGGATGCCAGATGCTTTAAAAACTGAAAGAGAAGAGTTAGACGAAGATGAATGGGCTCAAATAAGCGCAAACATACAAAAAGCCATTAAAGATATTATTCAGTACAGAATAGATGAAGCTGCTTCGCTAGAAAAAGATTTTAAATTAAGAATTGAAAATATTCAATCATATCTTGAGGAAGTAACGTCTTTTGATGATGCAAGAATTTCACATGTAAAAGAACGTTTAAAAAAAGCAATTGATGATTTAAAAGTACAAACTGATGAAAATCGTTTTGAGCAAGAGTTAATCTATTACCTTGAAAAATTAGACATTAATGAAGAAAAGGTCCGATTGGCTAATCATTTAACGTACTTTTTACAGGAATTAGGAACAGAAGATTCTAATGGTAAAAAACTAGGGTTTATTGTTCAGGAAATTGGAAGAGAAGTTAATACCATTGGATCTAAAGCTAATTTTGCCCCAATGCAAAAGGCTGTTATTCAAATGAAAAATGAATTAGAGAAAATTAAAGAGCAAGTCTTAAACGTTTTGTAATAACTCAAGAAAGATATATATCTACAAAAAATGAATGAATTTAAGGGGAAATTAATTGTCTTTTCAGCACCATCCGGATCGGGAAAAACGACTATAGTTCGTCACTTGTTAAATCAGGAACAATTTCAATTAGAATTTTCTATTTCAGCAACTTCAAGAGAGGCTAGAGGAAATGAAAAAGACGGAGAAGATTATTATTTCATTTCTGCTAAAGAGTTTAAAAATAAAATTAAACTAGATGAATTTTTAGAGTGGGAAGAAGTTTATATTGATAATTTTTACGGAACATTAAAAACCGAGGTAGAAAGAATTTGGTCTAAAGGAAAACATGTAATCTTTGATATAGATGTTGCCGGAGGATTGAGAATTAAGAAAAAATTTCCAGAGAGAACATTAGCTGTTTTTGTAAAACCCCCAGACATTAATGAACTCATAATAAGACTAAAGCAACGAGGAGAAGAATCTCCAGAAAAAATTGCTATGAGAGTTGCAAAAGCCCCTACAGAAATGGCAACAGCTCCCCAATTTGATACCATTATATTAAATGATGATTTGAAAACAGCATTAAATGATGCTGAAAATTTAGTTAAAGATTTTATAAATAAGTAAGAAATGAAAGTTGGCTTGTATTTTGGCACTTTTAATCCAATTCATGTTGGTCATGTTATTATAGCCAACCATTTAGTAGAGTATTCAGATTTAGATGAAGTATGGATGGTTGTTACACCTCACAATCCTTTAAAGAAGAAAAGTTCTTTATTGGCAAACCATCATAGATTTGAATTAGTTTATCAAGCTCTTGAAAAATACGCTAAAATTAAACCTTCAGATATAGAATTTAAATTATCTCAGCCTAGTTATACAGTTAATACGCTTGTTTACATAAATGAAAAATATCCTCAACATGAGTTTCATTTAATCATGGGTGAAGACAACTTAAAAAGTTTTCACAAATGGAAAAATTATGAAACCATTCTAGATAATCACGAGATCTATTGCTACCCAAGAATTACAGAAGGAAAAGTAAAAACAATTTTTGAAAATCATCCTAAAATTCATAAAATAGACGCTCCAATTATTCAAATTTCAGCTACATTAATTAGGCAAGGAATTAAGAATAATAAAAATGTAGAACCGATGCTTCCAAAAGAAGTATGGAAGTATATAGATGAGATGAATTTTTATAGAACCTAATTTTTACTAGCATTCATAAAATCTCTCGAAGAGTCTTTCGTTGTATATTTGTAGAATCATTCAAATTTAAATGGCCAAAAAGAAAACCAAGAAAATAAAATTAAAGCAAAAGTTAACCAATAAATATCGATTGGTAGTTCTAAATGAGCATACTTTCGAAGAAAGATTTGCTCTCAAATTATCTCGTTTAAATGTATTTGTGTTTAGTGGCTTGTTTTCAGTTTTTTTAATCTTAGCTACTATTTTATTAATTGCTTTTACACCCATTAGAGAATATATTCCTGGATATTCTTCTTTGAAATTAAAAACCAATGCCACAAAATTAACCTTCGAATCAGATTCTCTCAAAAACAGATTGGCAGTGATAGAGAATTATACAAAATCAATTAAATCTGTTCTTACAGGGGAGGTTACAGAAGATGATGTAATAGATTCTATTCAAGAGATGGCTAAAAGGATACAAATTGATGAAAGTACTTTAGATGCTTCAAAACAAGATTCTATATTCAGAGAAAAAATAGAAAGTAGGGATCGTTTTCCATTATCAGATGAACTTCAAGAAAAGGTAAAGATTGTATTTTTTGCCCCTATAAGTGGAACCGTTTCTCAATCTTTTAATTCAGAAAATAAACATTTTGCAATAGATGTAGTTACCAAAGTAGGAACACCCGTTAAAGCAGCTGCAGACGGTACAGTTATTTTTTCTGAATGGACAACAGAAACAGGGTATGTAATTATATTAAAGCATGCTAATAATTTTATTTCTGTATACAAGCACAACGGGTCATTGTTAAAAGAGCAAGGAGATTTAGTTCAGTCTGGAGAGGTAATAGCAAGTGTAGGCTCCTCTGGAGAATTAACTACTGGCCCACATTTACATTTTGAACTCTGGAGTGATGGCTATGCTGTAAACCCATCCAATTATATAGATTTTGAATAGATGAGTATAAAATCTTTATTAGCTATACCTTTTGCAAAAAAAGCTCAAAAAAAAGTCTATAAATGGGCCTACAAACCACATGAAACTCAGGAAAAGGTTTTAAGAAAACTTATAAAAAAAGCAAAGAACACAGCTTTTGGGAAAGATCATAACTTTAATCAAATCCACACATATTCAGATTTTAAAAAGCAAGTAAAAGTTACAGATTACGAAGGGTTAAGAGCTTATGTAGATAGAGTGGTTTCTGGAGAAAAGAATGTGCTTTGGAAAGGGAAGCCTTTGTATTTCGCTAAAACATCTGGTACCACTTCAGGCGCAAAATACATCCCTATCACTAAAGACTCCATGCCAACTCACATCAAAGCAGCAAAGGAGGCTTTATTATGCTATATTGCTGAAAAAAATGAAGCTAGTTTTGTAGATGGTAAAATGATTTTTTTACAAGGAAGTCCAGTTTTAGAGAAAATTAATGGGGTAAAACTTGGAAGGTTAAGTGGTATCGTAGCTCATTATGTACCACAATATTTACTAAAAAATAGATTACCAAGTTGGGAGACGAACTGTATAGAAGATTGGGACACAAAAGTAGACGCAATAGTTGAAGAAACAGTCAATGAAGATATGACTGTAATAAGCGGAATACCCTCTTGGGTGCAGATGTATTTTGAAAAATTGATAGATAAAACAGGAAAGAAAATATCTGAAATTTTTCCAAACTTTAATTTTTTTATTTATGGTGGGGTAAATTTTGAAGCCTACAAAAATAAGTTTGAAACACTTATCGGTAAAAAAATAGATTATATAGAATTATATCCTGCATCAGAGGGTTTTATTGCCTATCAAGATTCTCAAAAAGAAGTAGGAATGTTATTGCAATTAAACAGTGGTATTTTTTATGAATTTATTCCAGCCAATCAGTTTTTTGATGATAATCCTCCAAGAATATCTATAGAAGAGGTTCAATTAGGGGTTAATTATGTGATTATTCTTAATACCAACGCAGGACTGTGGGGGTATAATATTGGAGATACAGTAGAGTTCACCTCATTAATGCCCTACAGAATAAAAGTAACTGGTAGAATTAAACATTTTATTTCTGCTTTTGGAGAACATGTGATTGGGAAAGAAGTAGAAACAGCATTAAATGATGCTATAAAAGGAACAAAAATTAATGTTAGTGAATTTACAGTAGCTCCACAAGTAAATCCAGAAAGTGGGCTGCCTTTCCATGAATGGTTTGTAGAGTTTGAAAATGAACCTGAAGACATGGATGAATTTGCCTCAAAAATTGATGCATCTATGCAGGTTCAAAATGTGTATTATTTTGACTTAATAGAAGGAAAAATACTCCAGCCATTACTTATTAGAAAAGTAAACAAAGGAGGGTTTCATGAATACATGAAATCTATTGGTAAGTTTGGCGGACAAAATAAAATTCCACGATTATCAGACAATAGAAAGATAGCGGATGTCTTACAGAATTTTTTAAAAGACTAGTTTTATAAAATCAATATCATAAATAGTTAAATGAAAATTATTTCAACCAACATAGGCGATCGAAAAGAGATCAATTGGAAAGGAAAAATGATTACCACTGGAATTTTTAAATTTCCAGTAAATACACCTATTTTTCTTGATACAGAAGATGTGAAAGGAGATACGATTTGTAATAGAAAGCACCATGGTGGTGTCGAGCAGGCCGTTTACGGGTATTCTCAATTACATTATGAATACTGGAAAGAACGGTATGCTTCATTAGATTGGCAATACGGTATGTTTGGCGAAAACTTAACCATAGATATTTTAGAGGAAACAGTAATTCATGTAGGTGATACTTTTAGAGTTGGAGAATGTATTTTAGAGGCTACAAAACAAAGAGATCCTTGTGTAAAATTAGGAGTTCGTTTTAATGACATAAACATTGTGAAACAATTCTGGAACACCACTATGTGTGGAGTATATTTTAAAGTTATACAAACCGGAAACGTAACAACTGGAGATACTTTTGAACTCATAAAAAAATGCCCAGAAAATCCTACGATATCAGACTTATATATTGCAAAGAGGCTACGAAAAGGAATGTAGATAATTAAATTGTTTTCTCTTTTTTATGGAGGAAGCGAGTTAATTTCATAGAAAGATCTAATAAAATAATCTTAGCATTTCCATTTCTTTCAATATGGTATAGCGCATCATTTAATTCTTTCTCAATTACTAAGATATTCTCACTATGAACAAAAGGGGCAAAGTTCTGTAAATTAAATTTGGGCGTTTTTATTTCTAAGAAAACTAACTCTGGTGATTTATAATTTAACAATAAGGCCTGCCTAAAAAACTGTAGGCAATAGGCTAAAAATTGTTTTTGAGTTTCTCTTCCAGATTTTGCAATAGTCTCAGACCAAACCACTAATTCCTGAATAACAGCAGCATTTCCTTTAGCTTTAAAAGCAGCACGAATCCAGGTAATAAACCACTCTTCAAAAATAAGATCATTAGAATCTTGATGTAATAAGTGAACCGCCTTATTGTAATTTCCCTCAGCTTGAGTTGCTATTTTTAAAGCCTCACTTTCTGATGATTTTTCTCTTGCTACCAAGCTCATAGCTATATCTTTTTCACTTAAAACAGGAAAGTGCAATGCTTGGCAACGTGATCTGATGGTATTAATTATTTGATCCTCATTTTCAGTTATTAATAAGAAAATTGTTTTCTCAGGAGGCTCTTCAATCAACTTTAATAATTTATTTGCAGCTGCAGTATTCATTTTTTCTGCCATCCAAATAATCATTACTTTAAAACCGCCCTCATAAGATTTAAGTTGTAATTTTTTTACAACTTCTAGAGCTTCATCAACCCCAATCATTCCTTGCTTATTTTCTACACCAATAGATTGCAACCAATTAAAGAGACTCCCATAAGGTTGATTTTTAACAAAATCTCTCCATTCAGATAAAAATAAATTACTGACGGGGTGTTTTTTAACAGAATCATTGGTGGTTACTGGAAAAGCAAAGTGTAAATCTGGATGTTGCAGTTTGTCTACTTTTAATTCGCTTACCTCAGGATTATCAGAAAAATGACTTAATAAAAATTGCGCATACGCAATAGCAACGGGTAAAGTTCCTGAACCCTCTTTTCCAATAAATAATTGTGCATGAGGGATTCTTCCATTCTTAGCAGAAGCCAGTAAATGGTTTTTTATATGTTCCTGACCAATAATTTGATTAAAAAGCATGTCACAAATATAAGCGATAATTTTACGCAAACGTTATATTAACTTTTCAGTTTTCAATTTCTATGAACCCCTTTTATTAGCTATTTTTGTACAAAATAATTAATAATGAAAACCATAGAAGACTTCAACTTTAAAAATAAAAAAGCATTAATACGTGTAGATTTTAATGTACCTCTAAATAACAATTTTGAAGTAACAGATGCTACAAGAATAGAAGCAGCAAAACCTACTATAAAAAAGATTTTAGAAGATGGTGGTTCTGTTGTTTTGATGTCTCATCTAGGAAGGCCTAAAGGAGTAGAAGCCGCCTATTCATTGAAGCATATTGTAGAAAAAGTAACAGAAGTTTTAGGAATTCAAGTCAAATTTATAGCTGATTGTGTTGGAGAAAAAGTAACAGAAGCTGTAAATAACTTACAAAACGGTGAAATTTTATTGTTAGAAAATCTTCGTTTTTATAAAGAAGAAACTGCTGGCGATGAAGGGTTCTCAAAGCAATTGGCTAATAATGGAGATATTTATGTAAATGATGCTTTTGGGACTGCTCATAGGGCCCATGCTTCAACTACTATTGTGGCTAAGTATTTTTCAGAACACAAATGTTTTGGGAGTTTACTAGCCAAAGAAATAGAAAGTATTGATAAAGTTTTAAATAATAGTGAGAAACCTGTATTGGCTATTTTAGGAGGGGCAAAAGTATCCTCAAAAATTACCGTTATTGAAAATATTTTAGACAAGGTAGATCATTTAATCATTGGAGGTGGAATGACTTTTACTTTTGTAAAAGCACAAGGAGGTAGTGTTGGAGATTCTATTTGTGAAGACGATAAAATGGAGTTGGCTCTAGAAATTCTTGAAAAAGCAGCCGCTAAAAATGTACAAATTCATCTTCCTGTAGATGTGTTGGCAGCAGACGATTTTTCTAACGATGCTAATACTCAAGTGGTAGACGTAACTCAAATACCAGATGGTTGGCAAGGATTAGACGCTGGTCCTAAATCTCAGCACATTTTTGATGAGGTTGTCAATTCATGTAAAACCATTTTATGGAATGGCCCTTTAGGCGTTTTTGAATTAGAAACCTTTTCTAAAGGAACCATTGCACTTGGTAATTCTATAGACAGAGTAACCAAAAACGGAGCTTTTTCTTTAGTTGGAGGTGGAGATTCTGTGGCTGCGGTAAAACAATTTGGTTTTGCAGATAAAGTGAGTTATGTATCTACAGGTGGGGGAGCCATGTTAGAAACATTAGAAGGAAAAAACTTACCTGGTATTGACGCTATACTTTCTTAGAGAATATTCTTATATTTAACCCAGTAATAATAACCATACTGTCTAATATGATTCGCTTTATAGCGAATCATATTAGTTTTTAAAATAAAATATGAAGTATACTACACTACCTAAAACTAGCATTAAAGTTTCAAAAATTTGTTTAGGAACCATGACTTGGGGTAACCAAAACACCCAAGACGAAGCATTTGAACAAATGGATTATGCCATAGAACAAGGAGTTAATTTCTTTGATACAGCAGAACTGTATCCAGTGCCTGCAACTCCTGCCACCTATGCAGATACAGAACGGATTATTGGGAATTGGTTTCAAAAAACAGGAAACAGAGAAAACATTGTTCTGGCAAGTAAAATTGCAGGAGGTGGAGACTATACAAAACATATTAGAACTGGCGGGTTTACCAAACAAAATATTACACAAGCTATAGAAGGGAGTTTACAGAGATTGCAAACAGACTATTTAGATTTATACCAATTGCATTGGCCCTCTAGAGGTGTTAATTGTTTTGGTGTTAGAGATTACCCGTATCAAACAGCTACAAAAGAAGCAGAAAATCACTTAGAAATTCTAGAAACATTAGATGCTTTTGTAAAAGCAGGAACCATTAGAGCAATAGGTCTTTCTAATGAAACACCCTGGGGTACTATGAAATACCTCCAAACCGCTACCGATCATAACTTGCCTAGACCAGTTACCATTCAAAATTCGTATTCGTTGATTCATAGAGGGTATGAAGTTGGTCTGTCTGAAGTTTCCATGAGAGAAGACATCGGCCTCTTGGCCTATTCTCCGTTGGCACAAGGCGTATTATCTGGAAAATATTTAGAAGGGAAAAGTCCAGAAGGCTCTCGAGGAAATTTATTTCCAAGATTTATAGCCCGTTATATGGGAGATGGATCTAGTGAGGCCGTAAAAAGATACCAAGCTATTGCAAATAAAAATGGAATTACCTTGTCAGAATTGTCGTTGGCTTTTGTAAATCAGTTACCTTTTGTAACAAGTAATATTATTGGAGCTACAAAAATGAGTCAACTTAAGGAAAACATTGGGAGTATTCATATTGATTTATCTGAAGAGATTTTGAAAGAAATTCAAGAAGTACATGCTATGATACCGAATCCTGCCCCTTAAAAAGACTGAAATTTATATTACAGAAAGCAAAACCCCAAAAGAATATATCTTTTGAGGTTTTTAGTGTTATTAACTTTGGGGTGTTCTTAACAAGCATTTACATCAAATAAATATTAAAACACCTCATCAATAGTGGTTTGGCACTACTTAAAAAAACAGGTATTTATACGTGTTTTAATTTTAAAAAAACTTTATATTCGTTAAATTGTATTTCATCGATATATTTATTTTAATGAACTAGATTGAATTGCATTTTAAATATTTTTATAAAAAAACTAATATGAAAAAAATTACCTCTCTAATAGGTCTTCTATTTGGCCTATTTCTATCTTTATCCATCAACGCACAAACAACCATAAACTTTAATTCAGGAACAGCATTGGTTCACAATACTGATTATGGTTCTAATGTAATAACTGTTGGTAACTTCAAATTTACTTACAACGATGCTACTTGGTATGGCTCTACTTTTGGTAATGGAAATACAATGGCTTTAGAGGCTTTAACTACCTCTACTGCACCAGGACAGTCACAATCAATTACGGTTGAAACTAATGATGGAAGTGAATTTGATTTCCAAAGTTTTTGGCTAGATATAATTAGCTTCACCGGAAATGAAAACTGGACCCTAGAAGGGTTCAAAGACGGCGTGAGTATTGGTACTCAAGTTATTTCAGTAACAGGCAACTCTAGTTCTGGATATATACAAATTGTAAGTCCTAATTCAACTTTTGATAATGTTGATAAAGTTACCATAACTGCTGGTGCTACTGGATTTTTTTATTTTGATATTTTTGATGATTTTGTGTTTGGCAGTGCTCTAACTAACACAGCCCCAACTGCTGCTACAAATACAGGGTCCTCATTAAGCGAGGGAGGTACAGATATCGTTTCTAGTTCAGAACTTGAGTTTGACGATGCAGAAGAGCCCGACACGGATATTACCTATACACTAGATGATCTACCAGATAACGGTACGCTTAGAAAAAATACCGTAGCCTTAACCTTGGGTGGTACTTTTACACAAGACGATATTAACAACAACCGTATTGACTATGTGCATGATGGAAGAGAAACTACCTCAGATAGTTTTAGGGTCGATGTAAGTGATGGGCAAGGAGGCACAGTTGACGACCAAACGTTTAATTTCACCATTGCTCCTGTAGATGATGCCCCAATAGCTGGGTCAGGAACAGCTCTTGATTTTGATGGAGCTAATGAATTTGTGGAATTAAATTCTACCACCTTTGGTAACTTTGGAACTAATCCTTTCACTATTGAGGGATGGGTAAAGATACCCAATGCTTCAATTAGAAGGAGAATAATGGGAAAGCGAGCTACCTCAGCTGCAACAGCTCCATTATACAATGTCTTTGTTCAGGCTTCATCTGGGCTTCTAGCCTTCGAGATCAAGGAGTCTGGTTCAACGAATAATGGTGACATAACAGGGACAACAAATATTGCCGACAACGAATGGCACCACTTTGCTGTCACCCGCTCGGGTACCACTACCAGTCTGTATGTTGATGGAGTTCTAGAAGCTCAGAAAATTGGTACGACTAACGGAGGAGGAATTACCAATGTATCCAACTCAGCAAGTTTCAAGCTTGGTAAAGGATTTCTATCTAGTGACTCTTTTTTAGGCCAGTTAGACGAGGTACGCATTTGGAATGAAGTACGCTCTCTAACAGAAATTCAAAACAATCGCTATAAGATCCTACTCGGTAATGAGACAAATCTGGAAGCTCTTTTCCGTTTAGACGAAGACGGTGGTACTAAGGTTTATGATGCAACAAGCAATAATATTGATGGTACCTTAACTAATATGGATGCTGGCTCAGATTGGGTGGAGTCTGAAGCATGGAATAAGCGAAGTATTAGCAGTAATGAGACCTTAGTGATAGACCCCGAAGGGTACGATGTGGACGGTACCTTAGAAGCTTCCACACAATCTGTTGGGGCAAGTAATGGAACATTAACCTTCGGTTCAGTGATTTACACACCCAACAATTTTGGAGGGACAGATAATTTTACATACCAAGTAAACAGTGATGGTAAAAGCGATACTTATAACATTTCTGTTACGGTAACAGACGATACTGCTCCATCCTTTGAGACTAGTACACCTTCTTATTCCTCTGTCACCCAAACAGCTTTTATCCTAACCACAGACATAGATGAAGCAGGAGACATTTTCTATGTTGTTCTTGCCGACGGAGCTGCAGCACCAACATCATCAGACGTAGTGAACGGAACAGGAAATGGAGGGGCAGCTGCTGTGACTTCAGACAATGCCAGTGTAACCTCAGGAGGTTTTACGAATGCTTTTAGTGTTACAGGTCTAACAGCAGGCACAGACTATGACGTGTATGTAGTTGCTAGAGATGATGAAGGGTCACCCAACCTACAGGGAAGTCCAACAAAATTGGATGTGACTACAGCAGGATTGATTTCTTTAACGATCACGGGTTTAAGTGGAAGTGATAAAGTATACGATGACACCACAGCAGCCAGTGCCTCAGGAACAGCCACACTTGTTGGTGTTGAAGCTGGAGACGATGTGTTCTTAGGAGGCTCACCAGTCTTTACCTTTGCATCAGCCAATGTTGGAACAGGGATTACCATCAACACCTCAGGCTACACCATTAGTGGAACCGATTCAGGGAACTATATACTTACGCAGCCAACACTTTCAGGAGACATTACTGGAAAGGAACTCACCATTGCAGGAATCACAGGAGGTGATAAAGTATATGATGACACCACAGCAGCCAGTGCCTCAGGGACAGCCACACTTGTTGGTGTTGAAGCTGGAGACGATGTGTTCTTAGGAGGCTCACCAGTCTTTACCTTTGCATCAGCCAATGTTGGAACAGGTATCACCATTACAACCTCAGGCTACACCATTAGTGGAACCGATTCAGGGAACTATACCTTAACGCAACCCATACTTTCAGGAGACATTACAGCCAAGGAACTCACCATTACAGGAATCACAGGAGGTGATAAAGTATATGATGACACCACAGCTGCCAGTGCTTCAGGAACAGCTACACTTGTTGGTGTTGAAGCTGGAGAAGATGTGTTTTTAGGAGGCTCACCAGTCTTTACCTTTGCATCAGCCAATGTTGGAACAGGGATTACCATCAACACCTCAGGCTACACCATCAGTGGAACCGATTCAGGGAACTATACACTTACGCAGCCAACACTTTCAGGAGATATTACCGCGAAGGAACTCACCATTACAGGAATCACAGGAGACAATAAGGTGTATGATGGTACTACTGATGCAACAGCTTCAGGGACTCCTGTTCTTTCAGGAGTAGTATCAGATGATGATGTAGTTCTAGGAGGGACTCCTGTATTTACATTCCCAAGTGCAGAATTAGGAACAGATATTCAAATTACTACTACAGGATTTATCATTACAGGTACTGATAGTGGGAACTATATCTTAATACAGCCAACATTATCTGCAGATATAGTTACAACTTTAGGGGTAGACGATATTACTGATGAGAAGTTTTTATTAAAACTATATCCTAACCCTGCCATTAATTATATTAGAGTTTTAGGTCTTTCTGAGAAAGCAAATTATATTATATATAATTTATTAGGCAAAAAGGTTGGAAAAGGAATGGTTGAAAATGATGACGATATTATGATTCAAAATTTAAGTAACGGTACGTATTTTATAAGAATAGAAAATGCTAAAGCAATTAAATTTATTAAAATATAATGTAATTCTTCATTACAATTAGTCACTAAAAAAGTCTAGGTAGAATTTACTGAGGCTTTTTATAATTTATTAAAAAAAGGGTATTTATGATTTGTTTTTATGACTTGCCCAAGAATCTCTTAACCCAACAGTTTTATTAAAAACTAAAGCATCTGGGGTTGAATCATTATCAATAGTAAAATATCCTAAACGTTGAAATTGAAATCGTTCTCCTATCTTAGCTGATTGTAAACTAGGTTCTATAAAAGCATTGATAACTTCAAGTGAATTAGGGTTTAAGAACTCCATGAAATCTTTGTCTTTATGGCTGTCCGGAGCTTCGTCAGAAAACAAACGATCATAAGATCTTACTTCTGCATTAATGGCATGTTTAACAGACACCCAATGCAAGGTTCCTTTTACTTTTCGTGTACTTTCTTCAGTTCCACTTCCAGATTTACTCAAAGGGTCATACGTACATTGAATTTCTGTGATATTACCCTCGTTGTCTTTATTACAACTTTCTGCTTTGATAATATAGGCGTTCTTTAAGCGAACCTCTTTTCCTAATTTTAAGCGGAAGAATTTTTTATTTGCTTCCTCTCTAAAATCTTCTTTTTCTATATAGAGTTCTCTTGAAAAAGGCACTTCTCTAGATCCAAAACCGTCTTCATAGTCATTATAACTTGCATCTAAAATTTCTTCTTTATCTTCAGGGTAATTTGTAATGACCACTTTTACTGGATCTAAAACACCCATGACTCTTTTGGCAGTTTTGTTTAAATCTTCACGGATTTTAAATTCTAATAATGCTACATCAATGATGTTTTCTCGTTTAGAAACTCCAACAGTTTCAATAAAACTTTTAATTGATGCAGGTGTATACCCTCTTCTTCTTAATCCTGAAATAGTTGGCATTCTTGGATCGTCCCATCCAGAAACCACACCATCTTCTACCAATCGCATTAATTTACGCTTACTCATAATGGTGTAGCTTAAATTTAAACGAGAAAATTCACGTTGCTTTGGAGGTGTTGGGAATTGTTCTTTTCCGTATTCATACACATGATCTCTAAACCAATTGTATAAATCTCTATGAGGTTTAAACTCAAGTGAACATAAAGAGTGAGATATTTGCTCTATATAATCACTTTCACCGTGGGTCCAATCATACATTGGGTAAATATTCCAATCGTTTCCTGTTCTATGATGTTCTTTGTATAAAACTCTATACATTATAGGGTCACGAAGTAACATATTTGGACTTGCCATATCAATTTTAGCACGCAAGATATGTTCTCCTTCTTGAAACTCACCAGCTTTCATTTTTTCAAATAAATCAAGATTCTCAGCAACAGACCTATTTCTAAAAGGGCTATTGGTTCCTGCCTCTGTTGGAGTTCCTTTTTGTTCTCTCATCTCCTCTGATGATTGACTATCTACATAGGCTTTACCCTCTTTAACCATCAAAATGGCCCAGTCATATAGTTGTTGAAAATAATCTGAAGAATACAATTCGTTTGCCCACTCATACCCTAACCAAGTAATGTCATTTTTAATGGCATCAACATATTCTTGTTCTTCTTTTGCAGGATTTGTGTCATCAAAACGCAAGTTTACAGGAGCATTATACTGCTCTCCCAATCCAAAACTAATTCCAATGGCCTTTGTATGTCCTATATGTAAATATCCATTCGGTTCTGGAGGGAATCGGAAACGCAGGTTTTCTTTAGGCATTCCGTTTGCCAAATCTTCTTCAATAATTTGCTCAATAAAATTGAGTGATTTTTTTTCTTCAGACATTGAGTTTCAGCTAAAATTGAGTTCACAAAATTAAACAAAATAAGCGGATTTCTAGGGCATTATAATTTTGATTACTTTAAGAAAAAAAAAAATTATTTGTAGTAATTTTGAAATCTTAAATAGTTTTAATGGCAAAGAAACCAGATTTAGTAGTTTTTGATGAAGATACACAGCAATACAATGCAGCTGTGATACCTTATGCTACGAGCGCAAGTTCTCCAGTAATAAAGCCACTGAACACAGCAACATGGAGAAATGACGGTGTAGATAGAGTAAACAAACAATTTAAAAGTAAGTTTGATGAGCTAAAAAAGGAATATGAAGCAATGATGGAGCAGTTTGAGTATAACGATTTAGTGTACAATGCAAAATTTAACTTTGAGCCCATTATCGGAGAAGTGTATTATCTATATAATGATAAAAATGAAGAGTCTTTTTTATCTATAATTCAACCCGACCAATGTAACTTCAATTATTTAGGTTCATTTAGATTGAATTCTCAAAAAATGTGGGAGAAATTATAGTTTATGGGAAAGATACAAGTAAACAATATTAAATTATATGCAAATCATGGGTGTTTGGAGGAAGAAGCTAAAATTGGTTCTTGGTATCGTGTAGATGTTCAGGTTAGTGCCAATTTAGATAAGTCTTCGGTAACTGACAATTTAAATGATACCGTAGATTATGTACATTTAAATTACGTCGTACAAGAGGAAATGAGTATTAGATCTAAGCTGCTTGAAGAAGTTGCTAGGAGAATTTTAGATCGATTTTTTTTAGAATTAGAAATGATAACTAGTGCAACAGTAAGTGTTGCTAAATTAAATCCACCAATTGGAGGAAATGTTCAAGAAGTTGCGATAATTCTTTCAAAAGAACGTTAAGTTCAAAAAAGCTTGGAATACTAGATAATTGATGTAAATTTGCAATCTTTAAAGGGTGTCGTGGCCGAGTGGCTAGGCAGTGGTCTGCAACACCATCTACAGCGGTTCGAATCCGCTCGACACCTCAAAAAATAAGCATTGTAAAACAATGCTTATTTTTTTATAAAACAAATCCTTTCACCGATTTAATCAAACCAATTAACTATAAAATATAACCTATTAGCGAATATTGAGATGTGTAAACTCAAATAAATCGTTAATTTGATGTAATTTATAGCAATAAAATTTGGGGGAATTTTATGTAATTATACAAAGGCAGCACTAAGAAGTGTTGCCTTTTTTTATGACACAAGTTTTTTTAAGATATTTCTTAACACAACATTGATGTTTTTTCTGCATCTTTGTTTTCAATGAAAATTTATCCTATACAAACAGGAAACTTCAAGTTAGACGGAGGAGCCATGTTTGGAGTAGTGCCTAAGACTATTTGGCAAAAAACTAATCCAGCAGATTCGAATAACATGATAGATATGGGCATGCGATCTTTATTGATTGAAGATGGTAAAAGACTCATTTTAATTGATACAGGTATGGGGAATAAGCAATCAGCTAAATTTTTCGGATACTACTATCAATTTGGGGATCATTCATTAGATCTCTCTCTTGCCAAGTATGGTTTTCACAGAAATGACATTACAGACGTTTTTTTAACGCACTTACATTTTGATCATTGCGGAGGAGCTATTCAATGGAACAAAGATAAAACAGGTTTTGAGCCAGCTTTTAAAAATGCACGTTTTTGGAGCAACAACGAACATTGGGACTGGGCCGTTAACCCAAACCCAAGAGAAAAAGCTTCATTTTTAAAAGAAAATATTTTTCCAATTCAAGAAAGTGGACAATTGAATTTTGTGTCAGAAAATCCACTTAAAGAATTAGGATTTGAAATTTTAAAAATGGATGGTCATACAGAAAAACAAATGTTGCCAAAAATTATTTATCAAGGGAAAACACTTGTTTTCATGGCAGATTTACTTCCTACAATTGGCCACATACCTCTACCCTACGTAATGAGTTATGACACAAGACCCTTATTAACAATTAAAGAGAAAGAACACTTCTTAAACATAGCTGCAGACAATGAATACTTTTTGTTTTTAGAACATGATGCTTACACAGAGATTTGTACAGTTCACCATACAAATAAAGGTGTTAGATTAAAATCAACTCATCAATTTAAAGATATATTTAATTAAATAATTTACCCATGAAAAAAATAATTATAATACTTACGTTATTTATTTGCATGAACTCTTACAGTCAACAAGATTCAAAATCAAATTATTGGCAACAACATGTAGATTACAAGATGAATATAGATGTTGATGTTACAAATTTTCAATATAAAGGGACACAGCAATTAGTTTACACAAATAATTCACCAGATAAACTAACTCGAGTTTTTTATCATTTATATTTTAATGCTTTTCAGCCAAATTCACAGATGGATGTTCGTTCTAGAAACATTCAAGACCCAGATAGAAGAGTAAGAGATAGAATTAGTAAACTTAAGCCAGAAGAAATAGGTTTCATAAAGGTTAATTCTTTAACTCAAGATGGTAAAAATGTAACTTTCCAAATAGTTGGAACCATCTTAGAGGTAACACTTGATAAACCCATAAATCCAGGAGAGAGTTCAACATTAAAAATGATATTTAATGCTCAGGTTCCCAAACAAATAAGAAGAACTGGCCAAACCAATAAAGAGGGTGTAGCACTATCCATGGCACAATGGTATCCCAAAATGGCAGAGTACGATTTTGAGGGCTGGCATACACCTCCTTATATAGCAAGAGAGTTTCATGGTGTTTGGGGAGATTTTGATGTGACTATTCATATCGATAAAAATTACACCATAGGTGGAACTGGATATTTACAAAATCCCCAAGAAATCGGTCATGGGTATGAAGACAAATCAAAAAAATTAAAAAAATCAAAAGGTGAAAAATTAAGTTGGCATTTTAAAGCACCAAATGTTCATGATTTTATGTGGGCCGCAGATCCAGATTACAATCATGACATTCTAAAAACAGCCAATGGGATTGATTTACATTTTTTTTATAAAAAAAACTTAGATGAAAAGTATTTAAAAAATTGGAAAGATTTACAACCAAAAACAGCTCAGTTAATGAGTTTTTTCAGTAAAAGTGTTGGTCAGTATCCTTACAAACAATACTCTGTAATACAAGGAGGTGACGGAGGCATGGAGTACGCAATGTCAACGTTAATTACTGGTAAAAGAAGTTTCAATAGTTTGTTTGGAGTTACATCGCACGAAATGGCTCATACTTGGTTTCAGTTTCTGTTAGCGAGTAATGAAAGTAAGCATCCTTGGATGGATGAGGGGTTTACCTCCTACATCTCTAATATTGCAAGTAATAAAATTTTAGACAAACAGTTAGAAAATCCTCATTTAGGGTCTTACAATAGGTATTTTAAAATGATTTCTTACAGAAAAGAGGAGTCACTGACTACCCATGCAGACAGATACCATTTAAATTCTTCTTATAGCACCGCTAGTTATAGTATGGGGAGTATGTTTTTATCTCAATTAGAGTATATCATAGGGAAAGAGAATGTTGAGAAAGGACTTAAAAAATACTTTAATGATTTTAGTTTTAAACACCCAACACCAAATGATATTAAAAGATCTATGGAGAAAGTTTCTGGAATTCATTTGGACTGGTATCTAAATGAATGGACACAAACCACTCATACAATTGATTACAGTGTTCGAGGTTTTGGGAATAAAAAAATTATTTTACAAAGGCATGGTAAAATGCCAATGCCTATAGATGTTAGAGTAACTTATAAAGATGGCTCTTCAGAAGATTTTAATATTCCTTTACAAATGATGAGAGGCAATAAGCCAACAAGAGCAACAATTTTAAAAGATTGGTCTTGGACACACCCTGTCTATAAATTTGACGTGACTAAAGAGGTTAGTTCTGTAGAAATAGATCCGTCTAAATTAATGGCTGATATCTATCCAGCTGATAATAAAAGAAATTAACAAGAAATAAAAAGTGATAAATCATCACTTTTTATTTCTTATCAACTTGTTCTAATAATGTGTTGATTTTATTGTCTTTTGGAAGAAAACCCTTCAACATAAGTCCAACTCCAAATACAATTAGCAATACTCCCATTATTCTTTTTAATCGATAAACCACCAAAGGAGTCATTTTATTTTTTAACTGTTTTGCTAAAATAATTTTACCTAGGTCAGTTATAAAATAACTAGTGATAATTATTGTAAAATAATAAAAAATTGATGTGGGATTCATATCTAGTGCTGGTCCAATAACTACAATTAAGCCAAGCCATAGCGCCAGAACTCCAATATTGATAAAGTTTAGAAAAAACCCTTTTAAAATTAGCTTGAAATAGTTGATATTAGTAGATAAATTTAAAGATTCTTGAAGTTCTTTTTTCTCAGATTTGTCTAAATAGGTAATTGTTCCATAGACAATTAAAATTAGACCTCCAATGAAAAACAACCTGGGGTCATCTTTAATCCTTTCTAGTAAATGTCTACTTCCAAAATAGGCAATTACAATAAATGCTACATCTCCTAAAATAACACCTAAATTAAATGCGATTGCTGCTCTTGCTCCTTTTAAAATACTTGTTTGAATTAACATGAAAAACACGGGTCCAATCATAAAGGAAAGAAAGAACCCAAATAATATTGCATTTTTTACATGATAAATATCCATTTGCTAAAGATACTTTTTTTTAAACATCATCATAGTCAATTGAAATTTTTGGAGTTGTGGGGTGCGCTTGGCAGGTTAATATAAACCCTTCATTTACCTCTTGATCTGTAAGGATACTGTTTTTAACCATAACAGCATTTCCTTCTGTAACTTTGCCTAAACAACTTGAGCAAACTCCACCTTGACATGAATACGGGGCGTCTATATTATTTCTTAATGCTGCTGCTAAAATGTCGTCTGTTTGCTTCATGGTAAAACAAATTTCTTCATCATCAAGCAACACGCTTACTTCAGAAAAACCGTCTTTAATCTCAGAAACACTTTCTTCATTAACTGTAGCTGTAAACAATTCAAATAGTATCTGAGACTCTTTGTAGCCATTCTCTATTAATGTGTTAGAAACGGTATTAATCATTTCTTCTGGGCCACATAAAAAAGCAGTTTTAAATGACCAATTTTTATAGATATTTTTTATATAATAATTTGTATGCCCTTTATCAATTCGACCAAATAAAGATCCCTCTTCTCTATGTCTACTGAAAATATAATGTAAATTAAATCGGCTACCATAAGACCCAGATAGTTCATCTAATTCAGATTTAAACATAGTTTCTTCAGATGATTTATTACCGTATACTAGTGTAAAAGATGATGAAGGCTCCTTTTCTAATACAGTTTTAATCATAGATAAAACAGGAGTAATACCACTACCAGCAGCTATGCCAATGTAGTTGTTACTCTTTGAAGATTCTAAAACAAACTTTCCCTCAGGTTCGTGAACCTCTAAAATATCACCAACTTTCAATTTTGAGGTTGCATGAGTAGAAAAAATACCATTTTCAACAGTTTTTATAGCTACTTTTAAATCTCCACTATGAGGAGTAGAGCAAATTGAATAGGCTCTACGTATTTCATTTCCATTAATCATGGTTTTTAGTGTAAGATATTGGCCTGCTTTAAAAGAAAAATTAGTTTTTAAATTTTCAGGAATATCAAAAACAAGAGAAACCGCATTTGCGGTTTCTTGAATGTAATTTTTGATAGATAATTTATGAAATGTACTCATGAATTTATATAATTTTTTTTTCTACTAAATATTCTGCTATTTGCACAGCATTTGTAGCTGCTCCTTTTCTAAGGTTGTCAGAAACGATCCACAAATTTAAGGAGTTTTCTTGAGATTCGTCTCTTCGAATTCTTCCCACAAAAACTTCATCTTTTTGATGAGCAGTAATTGGCATAGGATAGATGTTTTCTTTCACGTTATCTTGGACGATGACTCCAGGAGAATCACATAATAATTTTCGAACTTTTTCAATCTCAAAATCATGTTCAAATTGAATATTTACAGCTTCTGAATGCCCCCCTGCTGTTGGAATTCTTACGGCTGTTGCTGTTATAGAAAATCTATCATCTCCTAAGATTTTCTTAGGTTCTTTTACTAATTTCATTTCCTCTTTTGTGTAGCCATTTTCAAGAAAAACATCACAATGTGGTAATGCATTTCTTCCAATGGGATGAGGATATACCATTTCACCTTCAATTCCTGCTTCCTCATTTTCTAATTGTTGCACTGCTTTTACTCCAGTTCCAGAAACAGACTGGTATGTTGAAATAACAACTCGTTTCATGGTATACTCTTTGTGCAAAGGAGCTAGTGCCATTACTAATTGAATGGTAGAGCAATTTGGGTTGGCAATAATCTTATCTTTATTAGATAAAACATCACCATTAATTTCTGGTACAACTAGTTTTTTTTCTGGATCCATTCTCCAAGCAGAAGAATTATCGATAACTGTAGTTCCAACAGCTGCAAATTTAGGAGCCCATTCTAGAGAAGTATCGCCACCAGCAGAAAATAATGCAATATCTGGTTGTTTGTTTACGGCATCTTGTAAACTAACAATAGTGTACTCTTTATTTTTGAATGAAATATGTTTTCCAACGGATCTCTCGGATGCTACAGGTATTAATTCAGTCATCTCAAAGTTTCTCTCTGCTAAAACTTGAAGCATTACATTTCCTACCATTCCGGTAGCACCTACTAAAGCGATTTTCATAGTATACTAGTTTAATTTTTTTCGTGATGGGATTATTTCGAGACCCAATTCACGGATTTTTAATAATGAAGCTACAAAGATGCTAAAAAATGTCCTGAAGACTTCAATTAATAGTGGTAAGAAATAGATAAAATTTAAAAATTTTTCAAATACAAAGGAAATGTTGAATTTTCAACGTGCTATTAAAAATTGTGGTAGTTTTGCAGGTAAGAGTCTGTAATAGACAAAAATAGATTGTTTAACGAATTTGGTATAGCATGCAACTGTACAATAAGTTAAGCGCTAATGAACGCGCTGCATTAATAGATGAGGCTGGAAAAGACCGCATTACAATTTCATTCTATCAATACCATAAGATAGAAAATCCACAATTATTTAGAGATAAATTATTTTTAGAATGGCAGACTTTGGATGTGTTGGGTAGAACCTATGTTTCCTATGAAGGTATCAATGCTCAAATATCTGTTCCTTCTGAGAATTTTTTGGAATTAAAAAATCAGTTAGATACCATTTCTTTTTTGAATAATATTCGATTAAACGTAGCTATTGAACAGCATAATAAATCGTTTTTAAAATTAAAAATAAAAGTTAGAGACAAGATTGTTGCTGACGGCCTAAATGATGACACTTTTGATGTAACAAACAAAGGCATTCATTTAAATGCTAAGGAATTTAACAAAATGTTGGAGGATCCCAATACTATTTGTGTAGATATGAGGAATCATTATGAAAGTGAAATTGGCCATTTTGATGGAGCAATAACTCCAGATGTAGATACCTTCAGAGATTCATTAGACATTATTGAAGAAGACTTAAAAAAGAATAAAGAAAATAAAAACTTATTGATGTATTGCACTGGTGGTATTCGTTGTGAAAAAGCTTCAGCATATTATAAACACAAGGGATTTAAAAATGTTTTTCAATTAGAGGGAGGCATTATTGAGTATACCAGACAAGTAAAATCTGAGCATTTAGAAAATAAATTTTTAGGAAAAAATTTTGTGTTTGATCACCGAAGAGCAGAAAAAATTTCAGATCATGTTGTTGCTAATTGTCATCAATGTGGCTCACCGTGTGATGTTCACGTTAATTGTGCTAATGAAGCCTGCCATCTATTGTTTATTCAGTGTAAAGATTGTTCAGAAAAGATGGAAACAACTTGTTCAGCAGAATGTCAAGAGATTATTCAATTGCCATACGAAGAACAAAAAAAACTACGAAAAGGGAGCCATGCTAGTAACAAAATATTTAAAAAAGGACGATCAGAAAAGCTCTTGTTTAAAAACTAGAAAATGTCTTTTGCCTTGAAAGAATTCAGGTGGGTTTTTTTATACTTTTTGCAATAAAATCATTGTGATAGTTTCCGTATATTTACTCGTTAAATAAAATATTCAAGCATTACAATTAACAACTTTTTAGTTTAGGTGTAATCATGATAAAAAAGTTAAGTGAAGTTTATTTAGCTTAAAATTAGTAAAAACAATAAGAAGTCTAGGCTTTTAAAAATATATATTACTTTATGGCATGTGGAAGTTGTGGTACTGGAGAAGATGGCAAACCAAGAGGGTGTAAAAGCAACGGAGCCTGCACTTCAGGGGGTTGCGAAAAGTTATCTGTTTTTGATTGGTTGTCAAATATGACTTTGCCAGGAAATGAAACTCCGTTTAATATTTATGAAGTACGTTTTAAAAATGGGCGTAAGCACTTTTTTAAGAATACAGAAAAACTATCAATCTCCATGGGAGATATTGTAGCTGTTGAGGGTTCTCCAGGACATGACATTGGTGTTGTCTCGTTAGGAGGAGAACTAGTGAAAGTACAAATGAAAAAAAGAAAAATATCTATTGATAGTGAAGAGATAAAAAAAATCTACAGAAAAGCCTCGCAAAGAGATATTGAAATATGGGAGAAAGCAAGAAATCGTGAGCTAGAAACCCAAAAAAGAGGTAGAGAAATATTAGGAAGATTGGGCTTGAAAATGAAATTATCAGATGTTGAATTTCAAGGAGATGGAAACAAAGCAACGTTTTACTATACTGCAGAGGCTAGAGTAGATTTTAGGCAATTAATTAAAGATCTAGCTGGAGCCTTTTCAATTAGAGTAGAAATGAAGCAAGTAGGATCTAGACAAGAGGCTGCTCGTTTGGGAGGAGTGGGTTCTTGTGGTAGGGAATTATGTTGTTCTACTTGGCTCACAGATTTTAGAAAGGTAACAACATCTGCTGCTCGTTATCAGCAATTATCTTTAAATCCATTAAAATTAGCTGGTCAATGTGGAAAATTAAAGTGTTGTTTAAATTTTGAGTTAGATACTTATTTGGATGCCTTAAATGATTTCCCAAAGCAAGAGAAAATTTTAAAAACAGAAAGTGGAGATGCCGAATTTGTTAAAATGGACATCTTTAAAAAATTAATCTGGTATACTTACAAAGAAAATAGATCTAAATGGTATAAATTAAGTTTAGAACAAGTTCAAGAGATCATAGATTTAAATAATAAAAATGAAGTTTCAATTCCGCTTGAAGATTATGAGTCTGAGATTGAGGAAGTGGTTGCTGTAGATTTTGAAAACGTAGTTGGCCAAGACAGCCTTACAAGATTTGATACACCAAAGAAGAACAGAAGAAGGAATAGAAATAAAAAAAGAAAAAAAGTTTCATCTGGTGTCGTATCCAATCAATCCCAAAATAACCAAAAAGGTCATAAGTCAAAAAAAAGTAATAAATCAAACCATCAAAAAAGAAACAACAATAGTCAGGCTAATACACAGAATACGAGAAGAAGAAAACCAAAACCAAATGCCAATACAAATCAATAGTAGAATAATATTAATTCTTGTTTTGGGAGTGTTATTTATATCCTGTGATTCCAATAGAGTTTTTGATGAGTATAAATCTATTACTAACAACAGTTGGCCTCAAGATCATCCAATTAATTTTAATTTTGAAATTACAGATACCATATCAAAAAATAATCTGTTTATTAATATTAGAAATAGCAATCAATACCAATTCAGTAATTTGTATATAATTTCAAGTATTAACTTTCCCAATGGCAAGAAAATTGTAGATACGCTACAATATGAAATGGCTGATAAGAATGGAAAATTCTTAGGCGAAGGGATATCTGACATTAAACACAACAAACTCTTTTTTAAAGAAAATATTATTTTTCCATTTTCAGGAAATTATAATGTGTCAATTTCTCAAGCCATGAGAAAAAATGGAAGCATTGATGGAATCACAGAATTACATGGAATCTCTGATGTTGGCTTTAGAATTGAAAAAGTAAACTAGCATGGCAAAAAAGAAAGAAACAAATTTTAAAAAATATATCAAACGATTTTGGATAATCGTATTAGGTGGTTTTGCCTCTATTTTATTGGTGTTTTTATTAGCTTCTTGGGGTATTTTCGGAGAATTACCAACATTTGAAGAATTAGAAAATCCAGAAAAAAATTTAGCAACAGAAGTTATTTCATCAGATGGAGTAACATTGGGTAAATATGCATTTAAAAATAGAACTCCTGTTGGATTTAGTGATTTACCAGAGAACTTAGTAAACGCATTAATTGCTACTGAAGATGAGCGATTTTATGAACATTCAGGAATTGATTTCAGAGGATTGGCAAGGGCTATTGTAAAACTTGGTAAAGGAGGTGGTGCCAGTACTATTACCCAACAGTTGGCAAAAAATCTATTTAACAAAGGAGGATCTAGTAGTACATTAAAAAGATTAACTCAAAAAGTAAAGGAGTGGATAGTTGCAACTAAATTAGAACGTCAATACACCAAAAATGAAATAGTTGCCATGTATTTGAATACGCAAGGGTTCCTTTTTAATGCCATAGGGATTCGTTCAGCTTCAAGAATATATTTTGGTAAAGAACCTAAAAACTTAGATATTCAAGAATCAGCTATTTTGGTTGCTATGCTAAAAAACCCAAGACAGTTTAATCCCAATAGAGAAATTTCAAAAGGGAAATCTCTTGTAAGACGAAATGTTGTTTTTGCACAGATGGCAAAAAATGAATTTATTACTCAAAAAGAAAAGGATTCATTACAACAGTTGCCACTTAAAATAAACTTTACACCAGAAAGTCATAATGATGGGTTAGCAACATACTTTAGAGAGTATCTGAGAGGCTATCTTAAAAAGTGGACAAAAAACAACCCAAAACCCAACGGAGAATTATACAACATAAATAGAGACGGGCTAAAGATTTTTGTAACCATAGATTCTAGAATGCAACAATACGCTCAAGAGGCTGTTCAAGAACATATATCAAATCTTCAGAAGTACTTTTTTAAAGAGCAACAAAAAAATGAAACTGCTCCATTTTATGATTTAGAGGAAGAACAAATCGACGCCATCTATAAAAGAGCAAGAAAAAGATCTGAACGTTACAGAAGGATGAAAAAAAATGGATATTCAGATCAGCAAATAGATTCAGCTTTTAATGCATCAACAGACATGAGAGTTTTCTCCTGGAATGATCAAAGAGAGGTAGATACCATTATGTCTCCAAATGATTCTATTAAATATTACAAAACTATTTTGAGATCAGGGTTGTTATCTATAGAGCCACAGACTGGTCATATTAAAGCATGGGTTGGAGGAATCAACCATAAATATTTTAAATATGATCACGTAGATCAAGGTAAAAGACAAGTCGGTTCTACATTTAAGCCATTTGTATATGCTACAGCTATTAATCAATTACGTTTGTCTCCATGTGAAAAGTTTCCAAATACACCTTACACCATTCCAAAAGGGAGATTTGGAATACCAGAAGCCTGGACTCCTAGGAATTCTGGAGAAAAGTACGGGGGAGAAATAACTCTAAAGTCTGCTTTAGCAAAATCAATCAATGTAATATCTGCAAGATTAATAGATATGGTTACGCCATTAAATGTTGTACGTTTAGCTAAATCTGCAGGAATAGAAAGTAGAATCCCTAAATCACCTTCAATTGCCCTAGGTTCTGTAGAATTATCACTTATGGAAATGACTGGAGCATACGCCACATTTGCCAATAAAGGAATGCGTGTAGAACCCAATATGTTACTACGAATTGAAGATAAAAATGGAACTGTCTTAGCAGATTTTACTCCAAAAACCAATGAGGTATTAAGTGAAGAATCCGCCTATGTTGTATTAGAATTATTGAAAGGGGTAACTACAGCAGGATCTGGAGTAAGGCTTCGAACTTCGGAACACTACTACAAAGATATTATTACTGGGTTTCCTTACGAATTTACCAACCCTATAGCGGGTAAAACAGGAACAACTCAAAACCATACAGATGGGTGGTTTATGGGTGTTGTGCCAAATTTAGCAACAGGTGTTTGGACAGGTGGTGAAGATAGAGCTGTTCATTTTGAAAATATAGCAGAAGGTCAAGGAGCTACCATGTCTTTGCCTACTTGGGCTTTATTTATGAAAAAAGTGTATGCAGATACTTCTTTAAATATTAGTCAAGAAGACTTTGAAAAACCGGAGAGTATTGGGATAGTTACAACCTGTGGGAAAGACTCTTCAACTAAAGATAAAAATTCCAAGAAAATAATACCTGAAGACGACGATATAGATTTTTAACATTATAAAATGACACAAGTATTAAAGACAATACAAAATAATTAGCATGATTAATAAAAAAGTAGATAGCATTGAAGAAGCACTTAAAGGTGTTTCAGATCATATGACGTTTATGTTGGGAGGTTTCGGCTTATGTGGTATTCCAGAAAATGCTATAGCAGAGTTAGCCAGAAAGGGAGTAAAAAATCTTACTTGTATATCTAACAATGCAGGGGTTGACGATTTTGGACTTGGATTGTTATTACAAAATAAGCAAATTAAGAAAATGATATCTTCTTATGTGGGGGAAAATGATGAATTTGAGCGCCAAATGTTATCAGGAGAATTAGAAGTTGAATTAACTCCACAAGGAACTTTAGCAGAAAAATGTAGAGCTGCTCAAGCAGGTTTTCCTGCATTTTATACACCAGCTGGTTATGGTACCGAAGTTGCAGATGGAAAAGAAACAAGAGATTTTAATGGGAAAATGCACGTTTTAGAGATGGCTTATAAAGCAGATTTTGCTTTTGTAAAAGCATGGAAAGGTGACGAAGCAGGGAATCTAATTTTTAAAGGAACCGCTCGTAACTTTAATCCATTAATGTGCGGAGCTGCAACTATTACTGTTGCAGAGGTAGAGGAATTAGTTCCTTTAGGCGTGTTAGACCCAAATCAAATTCATACACCGGGGATTTTTGTACAACGAATTTTTCAAGGAGAGAAGTTTGAAAAAAGAATAGAGCAAAGAACCGTTAGACAAAGAAGATAGTTATGTTAGATAAAAACGGAATAGCTAAAAGAATAGCAAAAGAAGTAAAAAACGGTTATTATGTAAATTTAGGTATTGGGATACCTACGCTAGTTGCTAATTTTGTAAGAGACGATATTGAGGTAGAATTTCAAAGTGAAAATGGTGTTCTTGGAATGGGGCCATTTCCTTTTGAGGGAGAAGAAGATGCAGATATTATTAATGCAGGTAAACAAACAATTACTACAATGCCTGGAGCAAGTTTTTTTGATTCTGTAACTAGTTTCTCTATGATTAGGGGAAAACATGTCCATTTAACAATTTTAGGAGCTATGGAAGTATCTGAAAATGGAGATATTGCCAATTGGAAAATCCCTGGTAAAATGGTAAAAGGGATGGGCGGTGCTATGGATTTAGTAGCCTCTGCAGAAAATATTATTGTTGCTATGATGCATACCAATAAACGTGGTGAATCTAAATTATTAAAAAGATGCTCCTTGCCTCTCACAGGTGTAGGATGTGTAACCAAAGTAGTGACTAATTTATCTGTTTTTGAAATTAAAAATAATCAGTTTTATTTATTAGAAAGAGCCCCTGGAGTTAGTGTTGAGGAGATTAAAAATGCTACTGAAGGAACACTAGTAGTTGAGGGTGAAATTCCAGAAATGAATTTATAAATTGATGTTATGAAAATTATCTCATACAACGTTAACGGAATTAGAGCAGCTATTAAAAAAGGCTTTTTAGAGTGGTTAAAAGCTGCGAATCCAGACATTATTTGTATTCAAGAAACAAAGGCAAACAAAGAGCAAGTACCCTCAGAAGGATTTGATTTGGCAGGCTATCCATATCAATATTGGTTTTCTGCGCAAAAAAAAGGCTATTCTGGAGTTGCAATTTTTTGTAAAGATAAACCAAACCATATTGAATATGGAACTGGGATTGAAACTATTGATTTTGAGGGCAGAAATCTTCGAGTAGATTTTGACAATGTTTCTGTGATGAGTATGTATTTACCCTCAGGTACAAATCAAGCAAGACTTGACTTTAAGTTTAATTATATGGCTCAAATTCAAGATTATCTGATAAACCTAAAAAAACAAATTCCAAACCTGATTGTTTGTGGAGATTATAATATTTGTCATGAAGCTATTGATATACACAATCCAAAAATGAAGGGTGTTTCTGGTTTTTTACCAGAGGAAAGAGAATGGATTGGAAACTTTATAGAGAATGGATTTATAGATAGTTTTCGTCATCTAAATAAAGAACCACATCATTATAGTTGGTGGAGTTATAGAGCTAATTCTAGAGCGAACAATAAAGGTTGGAGAATAGATTATAATATGGTTTCACTTCCACTAAAAGATGCTATTTCTAGAGCTTTCATTTTACCTGATGCTAAACATTCCGATCATTGCCCAATTGGTGTAGAATTACAATTTTAATAGATGAAAAAACATTATTTTTTATTCCTTTTTTTATTTTCAACATTTGCTATTTCACAAGTTAAAATAGACAGTGTTTTTATTAATAAAGATTCTTTAAAACAACTCTTAGGAGAGACGCTATACACAACTCAAGACATTGCACTTATAGATAGTTTAGTTTTAGAGAACCAAGTTCAGTCTGTCTTTATGGACGAAATTAAGGAGTACTATATTTCTAATACAGATACTACAGATGTTTCAGAAACACCTTTGGATGTAACTTTATTAAAAGAGAGACTTGTTTTAATCAATGAAACTACTCCTTTTCATCTTGCCTATAATCCTGCTTTAGAAAAAATTATTAAATCGTACTTAAAAAACAGAAGAAAATATTATCCAAACTTTATGGCTAGGGCGGCATATTATTTTCCAATGATTGAAAAGTATTTAGATCAATTTGATATTCCTTTAGAGATGAAATATCTTGCTTTAGTAGAATCTGCCCTAAAACCCAAAGCAAAATCTAGGGTTGGTGCAACGGGGCTTTGGCAATTCATGTATCCAACAGGAAAACAATACAATTTAAAGGTAAGTTCATACGTAGATGAAAGACAAGATCCAATCAAAGCAACAATTGCCGCGTGTAACTATCTGAATGATTTATATAAAATATTTGGAGACTGGGATTTGGCACTTGCAGCATACAATTCCGGGCCAGGAAATGTAAGTAAGGCTATTAGAAGATCAGGAGGTTATAAAAATTACTGGAATATCAGACCATTTCTACCAAGAGAAACAGCTGGTTATGTTCCTGCTTTTTATGCAACAATGTATTTATTTACGTACGCTCAAGAACACGGGTTAACAGGTATTTCTCCTAAAATTCACTATTTTGAAACGGATACCATTTTAGTGAAAAAAACAGTAAGTTTTGATCAGATTACCGAACAAACAGGAATAGAAACTGCAATGCTACAATTACTTAACCCAGAATATAAATTAGATATCATACCGTATGTAAAAGACAGAAATTACTCCCTTAGAATACCAACAAAACAAGTTGGTAATTTTTTGAAAAATGAAGAAGCTCTTTACACTCTGGTAAATTCAGATATGGCCAAGAGGGAAAAACCCTTGCCTCAATATTTTGAGATGGATAAGAGAATTAGATATCGAGTTAAAAATGGTGATTATTTAGGTAAAATTGCCTATAAGTATGGAGTCAGAGTCAGTGATATAAAAAGATGGAATGGACTTAAAAATAATAATTTAAGAATTGGACAACGTTTAAGTATTTATCCAAAAAGACTTCGTGTTCCAAAAGTGTCAAAAACATCAGTAGTAAGTAGTGTTTCAAGAGGGAAGCCAATAATTTATATTGTTAAGAAAGGAGATTCTTTATGGACCATCGCAAGGAAGTTTGAAAAAGTTTCTGTGAATCAAATTAAAAAATGGAACAATATTTGGGATACTAAAAATATCAAGCCTGGGAAAAGACTTAAAATATTTAAAAGCTAGTAAAATGAAAAAAAGTATAACAGTATTGTGTTTATCATATATATTAATTTCTTGTATGGATAATACTGTTGTTTTACCTAGATCCGTCGGAGCATTTAATAAAGTTACTGTTGTAGCAAAAGGTTCTTTGTGGGCAGGTGACGTTGGTGATCAAATTAGAAATTCGTTTGGTGAGTTAATGGTTGGGTTACCCCAGCCAGAAAAGACACTTTCTGTTGGTCATGTAGCTCCAAATGGTTTCACTTCTATGATGAGAAGTAATAGAAATGTTTTAGTCATAGAGTTAAGTGATAAAGAGAGTTATGTAAAAACAACTAATAAATATGCTAATCCTCAGACATTAATTTACTTATCTGCTAAAGATAAAATGGGACTTTTATCTTCTCTGAAAGAACACATGAGTGAAATTATTCAAACTTTTAAAGAGTCCGATATAAAGGTTTTGCAACGTAGTTTTTTTAATAAAAGAGTCAACGATTCCATGTATAAGACATTAAAAAAATTAAATATTTCACTTACCATTCCAGAAGAATTTAAAACAGTTGATGATACAGGTGATTTTTTATGGTTAAGACAGCATTTAAAAAGTGGTATTGCTAGAGGAGCTGGGAATAATAATATTTTGGTGTATTCACTGCCGCTGAATGACCAAACAATGTCTTCAAATAATATAATTTCTATGAGAGATCAAATTGGAGAGAAATATATTCCAGGATCTAAACAAGGGATGTATATGATTACTGAGGCTGCTTATACCCCCCGTACAATTAAAACTGAAATTTTAGGAAACGATGCGTTTGAGACTAGAGGAAAGTGGGAAGTGAAAAATGATTTTATGGCAGGACCTTTCTTAAATTATGCAATCATCGACAAAAAAAACAATAGATTGTTAGTCGTTGAAGGGTTTACCTATGCTCCTTCAGTGAATAAAAGAGAATTTCTTTTTGAGCTAGAAGCTATTGCAAAATCACTAAAAATAAATTAAGATTAATTTAATAGCCTATTTTATTTCGCACCCTATTTAGAACTTCTCCGGCTACTTTTCTTGCTTTTTGTGCTCCAATGTCTAGCGCTTTGTCAATTTCATTCTTATTTTCCATAAAATATGAATATCGTTCTCGAATGATGGCAAATTTATCTAAAATAAGTTCATATAATTCTTGTTTGGCATGACCATACCCGTAGTTTCCTCCTTCATATTTTATTCTCATTTCTGCAATTTCACTTTTTGATGCTAACAACTTATAAAGCGCAAAAATGGTATCATTATCTGGGTTTTTCTTGTCCTCTAGAGATTTACTATCTGTTTTTATAGACATGATTTGTTTTCTTAACTTCTTATCTGTTAGGAAAATATTGATGATGTTATTTCTAGATTTACTCATTTTTTCACCATCAGTACCTGGAACTAATTTTGTTTCTTCTTGAATTTTAGCATTGGGAGGAATTAATGTATCCCCTACAATATTATTAAAACGATTTGCTACATCTCTAGACATTTCTAAATGCTGTAATTGATCTTTCCCAACTGGGACAATTTCAGCATCATACAATAAAATATCTGCCGCCATTAACATTGGGTAAGTGAATAATCCTGAGTTTACGTCAGCCAAACGGTCAGATTTGTCTTTAAAACTGTGAGCTAAGGTTAATCTTTGGTAAGGAAAAAAACAACTTAAGTACCATGATAATTCAGTTACTTCAGGAACATTACTTTGCCTGTAGAAAACTGTTTTTTCAATATCTAGACCACAAGCTAGCCAAGTTGCCGCGGTACTGTAAGTATTTTCTCTTAATTCTCTGCCATTTTTAATTTGAGTTAAAGAATGCATATCTGCTATAAACAAAAAGGCATCATTTTCTGGCTTGTTAGACATCTCTATGGCAGGTAAAATTGCACCTAAAAGATTCCCTAAATGAGGTGTTCCAGTACTTTGTACACCTGTCAGTATTCTTGACATTATTGTTGAGTTTTGGTACTACAAAAATACTGATTTCAATATTAATGGAATCAAACAAAAGAATATTACTACATTCGTTAATATGAAATTAATAAAAATACCTTTCTTATTAATTTGGAGACTTTGGTTTTACATTTTAATAACTAGTACAATCTTACTAATGTCTCCGTTTTTAGTTATATTAACTTCAAAGGAAAGTTATTATTCTACTTTTTGGAAGATGATTAGAGGTTGGGCTCATGTTTTAGTTTATGGAATGGGTTTTAGGATAAGTAAACAAATAGATCAGGTATTAGATAGACAAAAGAGTTACATGTTTTGTCCCAATCACGCATCTCTAATGGATCCCTTTGTTTTAATAATTTTAAGTAAAAATCCGATTGTATTTGTTGGTAAAAAAGAATTAGTTAAAATACCAATATTTGGATTTTTTTATAAGAGAGTGGTCATTATGGTAGACAGGAGCAGCCCTACTAGTAGAAAAAGAGTTTATGAGAGAGCGAAAAAAAGATTAAAAGATGGTGTAAGTATTGGAATTTTTCCTGAGGGATTGGTGCCAACAGAAGACGTTGTTTTGGCACCATTTAAAAATGGTGCTTTTAGTCTGGCTATTGAACATCAAATTCCAATAGTACCACAGACCTATTATGATTGTAAAAGATTTTTTTCCTGGGACTTTTTAAAAGGAGGAATAGGTACTTTTAGAATACGACAACATCAATTTTTAGAAACCAAAGGATTAAAGTCAAGTGATTTGGATTCCATAAAAGAAAAATTATTTCAAATTATATATAATGAATTGATTTCTGATAAGTTATATATGAAAGACACTAATAGAACTAATTGAAAAAAGACGTAACCACCAGATATTCTGAGAACGAGGAAAGATTAAACATTTTAACACATGGTTTTGGACTTCTGTTAAGTATTATCGGATTTCCATTTTTGATGTATAAATCATTTAATTTTGAAGGTTTTTGGAAACCACTAAGTATGGTTATTTATGGCTTTAGTTTAATTGTCCTGTATGCAGCATCAACATTTTACCATGCTGCTAAAGAACCAAAATTAAGACGCAAGTTAAACATATTTGATCATGCTGCTATTTATGTTTTAATTGCTGGGAGCTATTCACCTTTCACTTTAATTATACTACAGGGATCTATTGGATGGATCGTTTTTTGGTTTACTTGGCTTTTTGCATTAACAGGAATTATCTTAAAACTTTTTTATACGGGCAGGTTTGATAAGCTATCAACAATCATGTATGTTTTAATGGGTTGGCAAATTGTTTTTGTTATAAAACCACTAATTGAGAATCTAGCTACTGAAGGGATGCAATTGTTATTTGCTGGTGGAGTTTTTTATACAATTGGAGCCATCATTTATTCAATCAAAAAAATTAAATTTAATCATGCTATTTTCCATGTATTTGTCCTTCTAGGAAGTTTCTGCCATTTTGCTAGTATTTACCTATACATTAATTAATTTAAAATAAATTACGGGTGTAAGTAGTTGTTTTCTTTCTTTTTTTTATTAAAATATTTATTATTGACAAATAAAGTATATATTTGTATTGTCTTGAAGCGATACTTTTTAGTTAACTTCAAGTAAATAAATCTTATTTTAGGGGGTAGATTTATTAAATTTCCTCGAACTGAAAAGTTCGAGGTTTTTTTTATTTCCAGGTTTTGTATGAATTCTTGCTTAAATTAGAATTGTAATATTTTTTGTCATTGGTAACCTCTTCCTCTAAATAGTCA
>JADFAM010000071.1 GCA_015665265.1 Flavobacterium sp. | reverse complement strand
ACTTTGCCCAGTTTTCTATCCCTCCTGTATTTTCAAAATAATTTGCTATGATTTCTTCGGCTGTTTGGGAGTTAATAGTCATACTTGCTGTGATAGCTATTACTAATAATAAAATTTTTTTCATTTTAAAGTTTTTTTAGTTTTACAATGTTAAGACGTCTAATTTACATATTTGTTACAAAAAAATACTTGGTATTATAAACTTTAATTATTTTTATATGCTTTATGAAAATTCTAAAAAACTTTCCAATTAAAGGTAAATACAAAAAATCCATTAGTACAGATTTGTATTTTAATCAAACTAACAAACAAAAACCATTGGTTATCTTCTGTCACGGATACAAAGGATATAAAGATTGGGGAGCATTTGACTTGATGTCTTCCAATTTTTTAAAAGCTGGGCTGGCTTTGCTAAAATTTAATTTTTCTCACAATGGTTGCACTCCAGATCAACCCATTGATTTTCCTGATCTAGATGCCTTTGGAAACAATAATTACACAAAAGAATTAGATGATTTAGAAAGTATTATCAATTGGATTTGCACTACTACAAAATTTAAAAATGAGATAGATACCAATAATATTTCACTAATTGGACACTCAAGAGGTGGTGCAATAGCTATCATAAAGGCATCAGAGGATTCAAGAATAAAAAAACTAGTTACTTGGGCAGCAGTTTGTGATCTTAATAGAACAATCTTTCATGAAGGGGCCGAATTAGATAAATGGAAAGAGGATGGTGTCTTGTATATTTTAAATGGAAGAACCAAACAAAAAATGCCACACTACATTCAATTCTACGATAATTTTATAAAAAATAAAAAACGCTTAAGTGTTAAAAATGCAGTAAAAAAAATGATGATCCCACATCTAATATTTCATGGAGATAAGGATTTATCTATACCTTTTGTACATGCACAAAACCTCCACAATTGGAATCTATCCAGTAAACTCATTGTTGTTCCAGAATCTAATCATGTATTTGGTACATCTCAACCCTGGACAAAAACAAAGCTTCCGATAGATTTTAGGTTTGTTGTTGAAAAAACAATAGCATTTATTACCAACCCTTAATTGTTAATAAAACCGAATAACTCTTCCGGTGTTTTTCTTTCACTTTTTAGTATTTTTATTTTTCTAATTTCTAGGTAAGAAATCCGCAACTATGTACTTGATTTTTGATACGGAAACCACTGGGTTACCAAAGAGCTGGAATGCTCCTATTACCGATACTAACAATTGGCCAAGATGTATACAAATAGCATGGCAGTTGCATGACAATATGGGGAATGTGCTAGAGCACAATAATTTCCTTATTCAGCCTGATGGATTTAACATTCCTTACGATGCAGAACAAATACACGGTATTTCTACTGATTTAGCTCAAGAACAAGGAATTCCTTTAAAAGAATGCTTAGTCTTATTTAACGAAGTTCTAGAAAAAACTAAATTTATTGTTGGTCAAAATGTAAATTTTGATTTAAATATTATGGGTTGTGAATTTCACCGCTTGGGAATTTCAAACAGCCTGAACAAACTCCCTGTTCTAGATACTTGTACAGAACATACTGCACAATTATGTCAAATTCCTGGTGGACGTGGAGGAAAGTTTAAACTACCTACCTTAACAGAACTACACAATCATTTGTTTGGTGTAAATTTTGGAGAAGCTCATAATGCCACAGCGGATGTTGAAGCTACAACTAGATGTTTCTTAGAATTAATTCGTTTAAGAGAATTTTCAAAAGAAAAATTAGATGTTGATGAAGAGTATTTCAAAAACTTTTCAGAGGCCAATCCAAAACCTATTGAAGTAATAGGCTTAAAACATATTAATCTTAAGAAAGAAAGTGAAAAAATTAGAAAACGTTTAGCTTCTCTAAAAGAAAACGAAACAACATCTAATACCTCAGCTGGGCTATCTCAATTAGAAAATGTTCAATTTGCCCACCTTCACAATCATACTCAGTTTTCAGTTTTACAATCTACCATTCAAATTGGAAATATTGTAAAAGCTGCAGCTAAAGATAATATGTCTGCAATTGCATTAACTGACACCGGAAACATGATGGCTTCTTTTCATTTTGTGAGTGCCATTTTAAAACACAACAAACAAGCATTTGCTAAAAATGAGATCTCTGAAGAAAACGGAGAAACTCCAACTGATACAATTTTAAAGCCAATTCTTGGATGCGAATTTAATGTCTGCGAAGATCATTTAGATAAAAAAAGAAAAGACAATGGATACCAAATTGTATTACTGGCAAAAACTAAAAAGGGATACCATAACCTTGCCAAAATGTCTTCTATTGCTTTCATCAATGGATTCTATTATGTTCCCAGAATAGATCGAAAAATTATTGAGCAATACAAAGAGGATGTTATCGTACTAACTGGTAATACCTATGGAGAAGTACCAAATAAAATATTAAATGTAGGAGAAAAACAAGCTGAAGAAGCCCTCATCTGGTGGAAACAACAATTTGGTGACGATTTGTATATCGAATTAATGCGACACAATCAAGAAGATGAGCGTATTGTAAATGAAACACTCCTAAAGTTTGCTAAAAACCATCAAATTAAAGTTGTTGCAACCAATAATATATTTTATTTAAACAAAGAAGATGCAAATGCACATGACATTTTATTGTGTGTAAAAGAAGGAGAAAAACAAGCTACTCCTAAAGGAAAAGGAAGAGGCTATAGGTATGGGCTGCCTAATGACGAATATTATTTTAAGTCTAGTGATGAAATGAAAGAATTGTTTGCAGACATTCCTGAGGCAATAGCTAATATTCAAGAAATTGTAGACAAGATTGAAGTATTCTCGTTAGCTAGAGATGTTCTTTTGCCAGCATTTGATATTCCAGTAGAATTTCAATCTGAAGAAGATAAAGAAGACGGTGGAAAAAGAGGTGAAAATAACTATTTAAAACACATTACTTTTATTGGTGCAAAAAAACGATACGGAGAAATCACAGAGTCTATAAAAGAGCGACTTAATTTTGAGTTAGAAGTTATTAAAAATACTGGATATCCAGGGTATTTTTTGATTGTAGAAGATTTTATCAGGGAAGCGAGAAAGATGGATGTTTCTGTGGGTCCAGGTAGAGGATCGGCTGCTGGTTCTGTAGTTGCGTATTGTCTTTGGATTACTAATATAGATCCTATTAAATATGATCTGCTTTTTGAGCGTTTCTTAAATCCAGAACGTGTATCCATGCCTGATATTGATATTGATTTTGATGATGAAGGAAGAGGAAGAGTAATGGACTATGTAATTAATAAATATGGAGCCAATCAGGTTGCTCAAATTATCACCTATGGAACCATGGCTGCAAAATCTTCCATTCGTGATACAGCAAGAGTACTTGATTTACCACTATTTGAGGCAGATAGAATTGCAAAATTAATACCAAATGTTAAACTGAAAAATATTTTTGGAACAGATGAGAAAAGTAAAGGGAAAATTGCTGCTTTACGTTCTGAAGAAAAAGATATGGTCAACGAATTAAAAGCCATGTCAGAGGGAGACGGAATAGAATCTGAAACCATTAACAAAGCTGCTATACTAGAAGGCTCTGTAAGAAATACAGGAATTCATGCCTGTGGGGTTATCATCACTCCTTCAGATATCACCAATTTTGTTCCGGTAGCTTTAGCAAAAGATTCAGACATGTATGTTACTCAGTTTGATAATTCTGTTGTTGAAAGCGCTGGATTATTAAAAATGGATTTTTTAGGATTAAAAACATTAACGCTTATAAAAGATACTGTGAAAATTGTAAAAGCCAGACATGGTGTTCTGCTAGATCCAGAAAATTTTCCGCTAGATGACGAAAAAACATACGAATTATTTCAGCGTGGTGAAACCATTGGAATATTCCAGTATGAATCACCAGGTATGCAAAAACATATGCGTTCTCTTAAACCTACTGTTTTTGGAGATTTAATTGCCATGAATGCGTTGTATAGACCTGGTCCAATGGAATATATTCCATCCTTTATTAATAGGAAACACGGTAAGGAAGATATTGAATATGACCTACCGGCTATGGAAGAATATCTAGCTGAAACCTATGGAATTACCGTTTACCAAGAGCAGGTAATGTTACTCTCTCAAAAACTTGCCAACTTTACAAAAGGTGAAGCCGATGTATTAAGAAAAGCAATGGGAAAAAAGCAAGCTGCTGTTCTCGCAAAAATGAAGCCTAAATTTATCAATCAAGCAGGAGAAAATGGTCATGAATCTGAGAAACTAGAAAAAATCTGGAAAGACTGGGAAGCTTTTGCATCCTATGCTTTCAATAAATCTCATTCTACTTGTTATGCATGGATAGCCTATCAAACAGCCTACCTCAAAGCTCACTACCCTGCAGAATACATGGCTTCTGTTCTATCTAACAACATGAATGATATTAAATCTGTTTCATTCTTTATGGAAGAATGTAAATCTATGGGCTTAGAAGTTCTAGGTCCAGATATTAATGAATCCTATTTAAAATTTTCTGTAAACAAACAAGGTGCTGTTCGTTTTGGTATGGGTGCCATTAAAGGAGTAGGTAGTTCGGCTGTAAAAGCAATCATTAAAGAACGAAAAGAAAATGGTCATTTTACATCAATTTTTGATGTAACCAAAAGAATAGATTTAAGAGCTGCTAATAAAAAAGCTTTTGATGGTTTAATTTTAGCTGGAGGTTTTGATTCTTTTTCCAGCACACATAGAGCACAATATTTTGCTGAAGATGAAAAGGGGCAAACCTTTATAGAGAAAGCAATTAGATATGGAAGTAAATACCAAGAAAATTTAAATTCTGCGCAAGTATCTTTATTTGGAGAAGCTTCGGATGTTCAATTCCCTGAGCCAGATATTCCAAGCTGCGAAGCTTGGGGGAATATGGAAGAACTTGCCAAAGAAAAAGAAGTAGTAGGGATTTATATTTCTGCTCATCCACTAGATGATTTTAAAAATGAATTAAAATTTTGTAATGCAAGTGTGGGTCATTTTAAAAGTGATCTGCAAAAATATGTAGGTGCTAATTTAGTTTTTGCTGGTATCATTACAGAAGTTCAACACAAAGTTTCAAAAACTGGAAAAGGATGGGCTTCCTTCTTTATTGAAGACTATTTAGACAGTTTTGAGTTTCGGATTTTTGGAGAAGACTACCTAAAGTTTAAACATTTCTTAGTCTCAAATTCTTTCTTATTTGTGAGAACTACAATTCAAAAAGGATGGACAAATAAAGAAGGGATTGAAGGGGATGCTAGGTTAAAATTTACAGAATTTAAATTGTTGCACGACGTAATGGATGATTTATGCAAAAAAGTTACTATTAAAATACCTGTAGAAGATATTCATGAGAAATCCATACAGCGTTTTCATACCTTGTTCCAAGAACATAAAGGAAAACAATCTCTAAAGTTTGTAATTTATGATGTAAAAGAAGAAATAGAGTTGGAAGTTCCTAGCAGAAATACAAAAATAAAAATTAGTAGTGAGCTCTTAAAAACACTTGAAGATCAACATGTTAATTTCAAATTAAATTAAGCAGTAAGCTCAGTAAAAAGTGTTTCCAAACTTTGGTTTTTTGAATTTAACTCTAAAATTTTTAATCCATTTTCTTTAGCAAAATCAAAAATTACAGGTCTCATGTCTTCAGATGAATCAAACGTTATGTACCAAGTATTGTCAAAGTTATTCTTAAAGGTTATCATATTTGGTAGCCTCTGAATAAATTGTTCCTCAATCTTGTAATCAAAAGTAACCTCTATAATTTGTTCATTGCTTTTCTTTAACTCTTTGATAGATTTATCTATAAGTAACTCTCCTTTTTTCATAATGATGACTCGATCACAAACAGCCTCTACCTCCTGCATAATATGAGTAGAAAATAAAATGGTTTTTTCTTTTCCTAACTCTTTAATTAAAGTTCTTATTTCTTGGATTTGATTTGGATCAAGTCCTGTGGTCGGTTCGTCTAAAACTAGCACATCTGGATTGTGAATAATAGCTGCAGCTATACCTACTCTTTGCTGGTATCCTTTTGAAAGTTGACCAATCTTTTTATGAACCTCTGGCATTAAACCCACAGTTTTTATAACTGTTGCTGTAACTTCTTTTGAAACCTTAAAAATTGATGCCTGAAATTGTAAATATTCCTTCACATACATGTCTTCATACAATGGGTTCTGTTCTGGAAGATATCCTATATGAGTCTTTGCCTCTATTGGATTTTTTAAAACATTAATCCCCGATACAAAAACGGTTCCTTTTGAAGGTAAAATAAAACCAGTTAAAATCTTCATCATAGTAGATTTTCCAGCCCCGTTTGGACCTAAAAACCCAATAATTTCCCCTTTTTTAGCAGAGAAACTGATTTCATTTAACGCCAATTGAATTCCGTAAGATTTTGATACAGCATGAACTTCTATAGACATACAACAAAAGTAATTTATTTAATTTTATAACTTCAACTATTTAAAAATAGTTCAAAAAAAGGTTGCCTATTTAGACAACCCTTTATTTTTTTTAAACAAAATAATTTTAGAAACTTATTCAATCACTAATTTTCTTGAAGTTTGTTTAGTTCCATTCTTAATTTTTAATACATATAATCCTTTAGCTGCATTTTGAAAAGAAATACTCTCAGAGAATTGTAAAGATATATTAGAAAATTGTAGCTCTTTTACCAACCTTCCAGTTAAATCATATAATTGGATTTCTGCACTCTCAGTTGATTCTGCATTAAACTGCAAGTTAAAATCCCCATTGGAAGGATTAGGATATAAATTAAACCCTTCAAAAGCATCATTATCTAGTGAAGCAGTTTCATCTATTACCTCTATAGTGTAGTCCTCAACTTCAGCATCTTCTCCGGTCATACAAGAAGTTGGATCAGAGTTATATTTCGTAGATACTCTCATAGTTGTTGAACCCAATAAAGCGCCTGAAGGAATGGTTACCGACAGAGGGCTTAATGTTGTTACTGCATCTTCTACATTTAAAGCTGTTCCCAAATCATATTCTTCATTAGCATCATCAAAATCACAATCTTGATTCCAATCTATCCAAACCAAAGTGTGAACAGTATAATTACCATCTGTATTGACCTGAACTGTTAAATCATGAACTTCATCAAGTTTTACACTCGTGCTAATATCTGTATAATCACTATAGGCTCCTGGCTTATCTGAGGGGTTATCAATAGTATTTAAAACAACTCGAGTTGTACTAGTAACATAAGCAGTGTTTCCAGATGATTCACAGACGGAACAATTTTGAGTTGTAAAAGAACTTGTAGAGGAAAAATCTCCATCGCCACATGTATTTTTTGCTTTCACTCTCCAATAATACGTAGTTGTTTGGTTTAAACTAACTCCAGTAAATGAATTTGTTGCACTATTTTCACTAGCTACAATTGAGCCAAAGTCAGAATCTGTAGCAATTTCAATATCATAAGAACTTGCATTTGAAATTTCATCCCACGTAAAGGTAGGAGTCAAAGAAATACCTGTGTCATTGTTGTTTGGTGATGTTAAATTTAATGTTTCAAAAGTGGCATTTAAGATATTTAATGATGCATTAATATTTCTTACAATTGTACTTGAGGAGGCAGTGATTTCAATAAGGTATGAATCTACCCCTACTCCAGTTAAATCACTAACTGTCATAGTTACTGTTCCATCAGAATTTATAGATGTTGGGGTAAAACTTACTGATGAACCTATCGGTTCTCCAGTAGTTGAAAAACTTACATCTTCTGAAAAATTATTGATAAAATCTACCGAAATATCATAACTAGCTGAAGTAGCGTCTGCTGAACACAGATCTACAGTTCCAGTTAAATTATTTACAATAAATGTTGGATCAGAAGAACTAATTGTAAAGTTAGCAGTATTTACATTATAAAAAATATTATCAGTAGCAGCTACCATGATTCTAGCAGAATTAGTAACATTATTTGGAACTACAATATCGGCTAATCCATTGTTGGCTGTGTTTTCTAATAATACTATTGGAAAAGAAACACCTCCATCAGTAGATAACAAAATAGTTACATTTTGGGTGTTAACTGGTGCTTGATCTGTAGCTCCAACAACCCAATTAATAGTTTTATTTGTTCCTACAAGCCACTCTTCGTTGGTAGAGGGTCCGTCTACTGTAAAAGGGGTGATATCTAGTGTGGTTACTTTCATATCATCTCTTGCGCTGTTACCTCCTCCAACAGCATTATCTCTTACTACAAGTGAAAAATTCATCTCTCTAGCAACTGAGGGAACAACCTCCCATGTATTCGAGGTATTTCCTCCAATAACCGTAGGTAAATTCGGCATATATCTGTTCGGAGAACTAATTGATGAATTAGATCTAAAAGCTGGGCCAACTGTACTTGATGATGATGGTGGCATTGAAGCTATTTCGTTATCAGTCTGTTCCCAATTATAACTTAACACATCCTCAGAATCTTCGTCTGAAGCTATTCCTCTTAAAACAAAAGGTGTTGATTTAGGAATAGAGTAATCCTCACTTTCAACGATGACTGGTGCATTATTTCCTGTTGAAATTGTAGTTGCGCAACTAGCAGTAGACTGAATTCTATTCCACATTTCAGTGATACTTACAGAATGAAAATGATCATCACTATTACTTTGAACATTTGGAGAACAAATTCCTGCATAGCCCATAATTGTAGAAGCACTCCCTGGCTCTACAGCAGTAGAATTATTTCTATTACAACTATTATTTTGAGTATGATTTGCCCCAAATTGATGCCCCATTTCATGAGATACATAATCAATATCATAAGGGTCACCCATTGGTGTACTTATACCTGTAACTCCTCTAGCTTTAGATCCTGAAAGACAAACCACTCCCAAACCTGCAAGCCCAGAACCTCCTATACTAAAGATGTGTCCTATATCATAATTAGCATTACCAATAGTATTATCACAAATTGTTTGAACCTGATTAATCATAGTTCCAGCATTACCGTCTGTAATTCCATCGGTAGCTGCATCTAAAAATATAATTTGATCGTTGTCATCAACAATCTCCATTCTAACACCTAAATCTCTTTCAAATACGCCATTAATTCTGGTCATAGAGGTATTCATAGCCGATAATACTGCTGCTTTTTTGATTGCATCTGAAGCATTGCTATCTACACCTTGATCATTTAAATGAAATTGTGCGTATTCTCCAGAACAAACAATAGCTAAACGAAAGATTCTTAAAAGGCCGTCATCGGCATTTCTTTGGGAATTACTTGCTGCTCCTTTAGTATCTATATGCTCCTCTACCTCACATCTAAAATTAAGATCTCTTTGAGGTAAACTTTTTTTACTGTACGCTATGTAGAAATCATAGTCTTTGGTGTATGGATCTATAAAGAAAGAGGGTCTCCCTGCATAAAAAATAACTCCATGAAATCCATCTAACCCTAAACTAAACCTTGCAGTTGCTGAGGGATTATCTATTCCTTTTGCAACATATGATTTAATCATTGGAAACTTTTGAGAGAGCACATCTGAAATTGAAGAGGCTTCTTCTATTGAAAACCTCTGAATACCATCTGCTGTGGGAAGATTAATACTAATCGATTCGGTATTGTTAGCTTGGGAAATTCTATTTTTAAATTCTTGTAAATCTAATTCATACACTTTAAAAGTAGTTGGAATAGATTTTCTAAATTTAAGTACATCATTGGAAAAATTACTTACTTCAGTATCAGTAAATCTCCATAGATTAGATTGAGAAAAACACAAAAACGAGTTTAACAATAAAATTAAGATTAAATTTAATTTTTTCATGGTTTAAGAATTTTAACTTGTAAGAGGATAGGGTAAATATAATAAATAATTACCTTTACCGTAGATGAAAACTAACAGAAAAATACTTTTAAAAGACCTTGGACTCAAGGATTATAAAGATATCTGGGAATACCAAACTTCCTTACTAAACAGTATCATCGATATAAAAAAACAAAACAGAAAAAACAGAACCAAAAATCCTACAAAAAATTATTTTCTTTTTGTTGAGCATCCTAATGTATATACTTTAGGTAAAAGTGGTAACCTAAACAACCTATTGATTAACGAACAACAACTAAAAGAAAAAGAGGCTACCTACTACAAAATAAATCGAGGTGGAGATATTACCTATCATGGTCCTGGTCAAATTGTAGGATATCCAATCTTAGATCTTGAAAATTTTTTCACAGATATACATAAATACCTTAGGCTTCTTGAAGAAGTAATTATTAAGACGATTGCCGAGTATGGAATTAAAGGAGAAAGAAGTGATGGAGAAACTGGGGTTTGGATTGATACAGGAACACCGTTTGCAAGAAAAATTTGTGCAATGGGTATTCGAAGTAGTCGCTGGGTAACTATGCATGGCTTTGCCTTAAATGTTAATACTAATCTTGGATATTTTGACCATATTATACCCTGTGGCATTAGAGGAAAAGCAGTCACATCTTTAGAAGTTGAGCTTGGAAGAAAAATTGAATTAAGTGAAGTAAAGGAAAAAATACTTATTCATTTTAAAGCACTCTTTGAAATTGAAAAATTTGAGTTAAATCTCTAATTTTAATTGAGAGGGCAACAGTTTAAATGTTTTCCTGTGATACTTTGTAATTCCGTGTTCTTGTATTGCTTTTCTATGCTCCTTTGTCGGGTATCCCTTATTTTTTTTCCAATTGTAAACTGGAAATTCTTTATGAATTTTTTTCATAAAATCATCTCTATAAGTTTTTGCCAAAACTGAAGCAGCTGCTATACTCATATATTTAGCATCTCCTTTTACAATAGTTTGGTATGGAATGTTGCAATACTCTCTAAATTTATTTCCATCTACAATAATATATTCAGGAACAATTTTCATGTTGCGAATAGAACGGTGCATACCCGTAATTGATGCTTTTAGCACATTCAGTTGATCTACTTCATTGTGATGAACAAAAGAAACACCATACGATAAGGCTTCTTTTTCTATGATAGGACGAAGTATATTTCTTTTAGATTCTGATAATTGTTTAGAGTCGTTTAATAATTCATGCTTAAAATTAGTAGGTAAAATAACAGCTGCAGCTACCACTGGACCGGATAAACAACCCCTTCCAGCCTCATCTGTTCCAACCTCTAATTGAAACCCACTAAAATTATTTTTTAACATACTGCCAAATTAACATTTTTTCAAGATAATTATTTGAATTCTTTTCCATTTAAAAGTTTACTTTTGTTTTGCAGAAGATTTTTCAATGAAAAGAATTATTTACTTCCTTTTTCTAATTAGCCTTTCAACTACGCATGCATTTGGTCAAAAATTAAAGTCTCTAGATAAACAAAGGAGAATGAAGGATAAAAGTAATTTTATTCTTAATGATAGTATTTCTCAAGATAATAGTGGTACAAAAAAAATTAAATTAAGTGCTAAAACCTTCTACACCGATTATAAGATTTTTTCATACTTTAACGACACTACATTTATTGATACAACTCTCAATATCAATAAACACTATAAATTTAATTTTTTAAGAAAAGATAATTTTGGTTTGTTGCCTTTTCACAATATTGGTCAAACTTTTAATCGCTTAACATATGATTTTGATAGAATTAGCAATACACCAGATATAGGTTTTTCTGCAAAACAGTTCTCCTACAAAGAAGTTGAAGACATAAATTACTTTGAGGTTCCTACTACCACATCTGAGATTATGTTTTTAACTACCCTAGAGCAAGGTAGATTTTTAGATTCTTTTTTTACCTTAAATTTTTCGAGAAGATTAAATGTTTCGATTGCTTATACAGGATTACGTTCCCTGGGGAAATATAGAGCGTCTCTGGTAAGTCAGGGTAATTTTAGAACTACCTTTCATTATGAAACTAAAAAGGGTGAGTATGCTATCAGAGGACATATTTCTACTCAAGATGTTTTAAATGAGGAAAGTGGTGGTCTAACAAACGAATCGTTAGTTGCTTTTCTTGAAAATGACCCTAATTTTTCAGACAGAGCCAGGCTAGATGTAAATTTAATTGACACAGAGAATCTCTTAAAAACTTCAAGAATTTACCTAGAACAAGACTATCAACTACTTGCCTCTAAAGACTCTGTGAACCAAAAAGATTTTACGAACCTTAAAATAGGTCATGTTTTTGAAAGTAGTAAAAAAGGGTATGAATTCTTACAAAATTCATCTACAAATTTTTTAGGAAACACTAATTTTTCAGGAGAAATTAGAGATGTAGTTAAAAACTCTTTTCTAAAAAATCAATTCTTCTTAGAATTTAATTCTAAATACATTTTAGGAACTTTTAGGGTAAAATCTAGTATCATGAATTATTCCTATGGGTATGATAAAATTATTAATCAAACTAGCGGAATAACCAAACGAAAGTTACAGGGTAGTGGTGCGTCTTTTGGGGCAGACTGGAAAGCTAAAGTGAGTAAATTTCAATTAGATGCTACTGGTGAAATAACTCCAGGATCAGCGAGACTTGCAGGAACCAATCTTCAAGGAAATTTATCGTACAAAAAAGACAGTTTATTTAGCATTAAAGCCAGTGTTCTTTTAAATTCTAAATCTCCAAATTATAATTTCTTACTTCATCAAAGCACCTATGACGAATATAATTGGGAAAATGATTTTGAAAACATAAGAACACAAGACCTAGGATTTCAATTTGACTCTAAGTGGTTAAGCACTAACATACATCTAACTAATATTGAAAACTATACATATTTTGGTGAAGACAACAAACCAAAACAATATGTAGACAATATTACGTATCTAAAAGTGAAAGTTAATAAGGAATTTGCTTACAAAAGATTTGCTTTAGATAACACCATTATGTATCAAAATGTTAGTGGTGGATCTTCGGTTTTTAGAGTTCCAGAACTAGTTACTAGAAATACTTTATATTACAGAGATTATTGGTTTAAAGGAAAACCTATGCAGGTTCAAATTGGTGCTACCTTTAACTATTTTACATCCTACAAGGCAAATGCTTATAATCCATTATTAGCAGAATTTACACTTCAAAATTCTGAAGAAATTGGATTTCCTTCAGTAGATGTCTTTTTTAATGCACAAATTAGAAGAACTCGAATTTTCTTTAGAGTAGACAATGCACTTTCTGACTTTGGAACTAGAAATTATTTCTCTGCTCCAAATTATCCTTACAGAGATTTCACCATAAGATTTGGACTGGTGTGGAATTGGTTTATTTAACTATTATTTAGCTGCTAACTGCCTAATTTTAATTCTGAATGCAGCAAACAATAACGTTGTAAATGGTGATAACCAATTAAAAATTGCATAAATAAAATACTCTCCAACACTTACTCCTAATACACCAGAATGATAAGCCCCGCAGGTATTCCAGGGTATTAATACTGAAGTAACTGTTCCAGAATCTTCTAGGGTCCTACTTAAGTTTTCAGGAGCCAAGCCTTTTTCTTTAAAAGCTTTAGAATACATTTTACCTGGCACTACTATCGCCAAATATTGATCTGAAGCGGTAAAATTTAATCCAATACATGTACATACTGTGCTGGCAAATAACCCAAAAACAGAATCAAAAAGTTGTAACATAAAGCTACTAATCTTTGCCAAAGCTCCAATGGCATCCATAATTCCTCCAAAAACCATGGCACATAAAATAAGCCAGATCGTTCCCATCATTTTTGCCATACCTCCAGCTGTAAACAACTTTGCTAAAATTTCATTGTCTGTTGCTATAGCCGTATCTACAGTTATTGCAGTCATCAATCCTTTGTAGGCTGAGTTAAATGTTAATTCAGTTGCACCTGCAATATTCATAATAATTTGTGGCTGAAAAAATAAGGCGAAAATTGCCGCTAAAAGAGTTCCTGCTAGCAAAGCTATTAAGGGAGGTGTTTTTTTTATAATAAGACCAATTACCATAACTGGCACTAAAAATAACCAAGGATTAATATTAAAAGCCTTATCAATATCTGCCAGCATCGCTGAAGTATCTGCATCACCATTAACAGAAAGTGTGAGTCCTATGATAATAAAAATAATTAGAGTGACTATAAATGTAGGAACTGTAGTGTAAGACATATACTTTATATGTGTGAATAAATCTGTTCCTGCCATTGCTGGAGCTAAGTTCGTTGTATCTGACATTGGTGACATTTTATCTCCAAAATAAGCACCAGATAAAACAGCTCCTGCTGTCATTCCTAGAGAAATATCTAAAGCACCCGCAATTCCAATTAACGCAATGCCAACCGTTGCAGAAGTAGTCCAAGAACTTCCGGTTGCTACAGAAATAACCGCACAAATAATTAAACATGCTGGTAAGAAAATTGTGGGGTTTAAAATCTGTAATCCATAATAGATCATTGTAGGTATAATTCCACTGACCAGCCAGGTACCTGCTAATGCTCCTACCATTAATAGAATAAATATAGCACTAGAGGTAGACTTAACATTCTCTGCAACCTCATCCATCATTCTAGAAAAAGAAACCTTATTTCTAAAACCTACTATTACTGCTACGGCTCCTCCTATTAATAATATAAACTGGTTTGAACCACTTAATGAATCATCTCCAAAAATAAAAACATTATAGGCCAACAGCCCTACTAAAATGATGATAGGAATCATAGCCTCAAAAATTGAAAGCTCGCTATTCTCCATAATTTTTTGGTCTTGTATTTTTATCTCTGAAAGATTTTCTTGGTCTTGCATATTTTCAGTTTTTGTTTTGTAATGTTACGATTTTAGAAGAAGCTATGCAAGTGAAATGAGTTGGTTACATTTGCATCCATGGATTCAATTACTCAGATTGTTTTAGGAGCTGCTTGTGGCGAAATAGCTTTAGGAAAGAAAATAGGAAATAAAGCCATTCTCTTTGGGGCTATTGGTGGTACAATTCCAGACTTAGATGTACTTATTGGGAGTCTTTATTATTCCAATGAAATTGACAGCCTAGCTTTTCATAGAGGATTTATGCATTCTATTATTTTTGCAATTTTAGGAGCCTTTATCTTTGGCTTTATAAGTTCAAAAGCCTACGATTATGGGCCTAAAAGAAAAGGAACAACTAACTTAAAAGATTGGATCTGGTTGTTCTTTTTATCTATTTTTACCCACCCAATTCTCGATAGTTTCACTCCTTATGGAACACAATTATTTTTACCCTTTTCAGATTATAGAGTTGCTTTTAATAACATTGCTGTAGCAGATCCACTATACACCCTTCCCTTTCTACTTTGTATAATTATTGCCATGTTTTTTAATCGGAAAAACCCTACACGAAGAAGATGGACAAAAGCTGGCCTTTATCTTAGCTCTGCATATATGATCTTTACCATTGGTAATAAAATATATGTAGATCAAACTTTTAAAAAGTCTTTTCAGAAAGCGAACATTAACTATTCAAAATTTAGCGCACAACCCACAATTTTAAACAATGTTTTATGGTACGCAGTTGCAGAAACTGATAAAAATTACACGATGGCTTTTTATTCAATTTTTGATAACAACACAAGACCTACCAACTTTATAAATATTCCTAAGAACCATACTCTTGTGGATGTTAATCATCCAGACATAAGAACATTACGATGGTTTAGTAATGAATTTTACACGTTAAGTTCTTTAAACAACAATCAAGTTATTTATAAAGATTTACGCTACCCATTACTTGATCAAAAAGATTCAACATCTTCTCTATTTAGTTTTAAATTAATCAAAGAAGGAAAAAGATGGAATACAAAAAGTCTTTCAGAAGAAAGATTTAAAGATAGCAACATGAAAAAATTATCTAAAGAATTATTCTACAGAGCTTTTAGAGATTTTTAATTTGAAACTAAAGATTCACTAGTTAAAACCCCAACCTCTTTCATGCACTTTTTTATGGTCTGATACGTTCTTTCGATATTGTTATCTAAGCCTATTGAAAAACGAATTAAACCATCTGATAAACCCATTTCTACTTGTTCTTCTTCAGGAATTTCTGAAGAAGTAGAAGTTCCTGGAGCAGAAAATAATGTTTTATAAAAACCTAAACTTACTGCTAAATAACCAACGTTGTTATGTTGCATAGCTTCCATGAGTGCATTGGCTTTTTCTAGAGAACCTGCATCTATAGTTAACATTCCTCCGTATCCATATTCAGTATTCATCATAGAGGTAAATAATTGATGCGATGGATGCGATTCTAGACCAGGATATACTGTTTTTATACCATCAGCTTCAAACTTATTGGCTAAATAAGAAGCATTATAACTGTGCTGCTTCATACGAATATGAAGTGTTCTTAAATTCTTTAAAATTGAGGAAGCACGAAGGCTATCCATGGTAGATCCCAAAAGCATGCAAGCACCATCTATGACACTTCTTAATTGATCTATAAATTCTTGACTTCCACAAACAACACCACCTACTGCGTCTGAAGAACCATTAATAAATTTTGTTAGACTATGCACCACAACATCTGCTCCTAATTGAATAGGAGAAATAGACAATGGTGAAAAGGTATTGTCTACGACCAGCGTTAACGAATACTTTTTTGCTAATGCAGCTAATTCTTTAATATCGGCTACCTCTAATAAAGGGTTACTCACAGATTCACAGTATAAAACCTTGGTATTTTCAGTAATTGAAGCCTCCACTATTTCTAAATTTGTGATATCAACAAATGAGGTTTGAATGGACAACCTAGGTGTAAAGTTCTTTAAAAATGCATAGGTACCTCCATAAATAGTTCTACTGGACACAATATGATCATCTGCGCCACATAATTGCAATAATACTGGAGTGATAGCCCCCATTCCTGAAGCAGATACATTGGCTGTTTCTGTGCCTTCCATAGCAGCGAGTGCTTCCCCTAAACATAAATTACTTGGTGTGGTATGACGAGAATACAAATGACAACCGTCTGTATTCCCTTCAAAAGTATCAGCCATTGTTTTGGCTGCCATAAAAGTATAGGTTGATGAATCTGAAATAGAAGGGTTTACACCTCCAAACTCTCCAAAGTTTTGAAGATCTTGAATATTGTCTGCTGGATTGAAACTCATATCTGAAGTATTTTTATCAAATTTAATTATAAATAGATAATTTATCAACTATCAAACACAATAACAGATTATTTTTAATTAAAAAACATTAATAATAAATAAAAAATCTTTAATTTTATATATTAATTGAATTATTTAGAAAATTTTTCGCTTTATATTTTTTAAAATAAAATCTAATAAAAAGACATACAAATGAAATTAGACCATATTGATAAAAAATTAATTAGTCTGCTTCAAAATGACAGTAAAAAAACGAGTAAACAGCTTTCTTTACAATTAAATCTATCGGTAACAGCTGTATATGAAAGAATAAAGAAATTAGAAAAAGAAGGTGTTATAAAAAAATATGTAGCGATAATAGACAAGGAAAAAATTAACAAATCATTTCTTATTTTTTGCCATATAAAACTACTGCAGCACTCTAAAGAATTCTTGTCAAATTTTGAAAAAGAAATTTTAAAATTAGATGAAGTTTCTGAGTGTTTTCATGTGAGTGGAGATTATGATTATATCATAAAAATTCATGTGTCTGATATGAAAGAGTATCGTGAATTTATGGTTACTAAACTTACTACCATTAAGCATATTGGGAGTACGCATAGTACCTTTAGCATAGAACAGGTTAAGAGTACAACTGAAATTCAAGTATAATAAAAAAGCCCAAAACATAGTTTTGGGCTTTTGGTTACTTGTTTGAATGTGATCCGTCACAAAATCCTTGTGAGTCTGATGTGTTTCCACAACCACATTTTGGTCTATCAATTTTTAAAGTTTTCATATGTAATGGTTTTTATTATTATTTTGTTACAACAATAAAAGACATCTCTACGAGATCGTCAATAAATTTGTCTTTTAAGCCTTCAATCCATCTTTTTGAACCGTATTTTACATTAAAGTCTGCACGATCTATATTAAATAATTCACTTTTTAATGTTGTTATACCCTCTACTGTTGAAACAGATGCAGGTATTGTGATACTTTTGGTTACATCTTTAATAGTTAAGTTTCCTGTTACTGCCATACTACCTTCAACTTCTAGTACTGAGGTAATTACAAATTTTGAGGTAGGATATAGAGCAACATCAAAAAAATCTGGTGCTTTTAAGTGTTTTTCAAGCTTACCAGCACCTTTACTACCAGCCATGTCAAGGTTTTTTATAGTACTCATATCTATGACAAACTCACCTTCTTTTAAGACACCATTTTCAACAACCATACCTCCACTTGTAAAAGAAACTGTTCCATTATGAGAACCTGTTGGTTTTGTTCCTTTCCATGTCATTACAGAGGAAGTTAAATCTACATTATTTACAATAGTGGTTTCTTCAACTTTAACTTCTTCTTTAACAACAATTTTTTCTTTCTTTTCTCCTTTACAAGAGAACAAAACAGTAGAAATAATTACTACTGTCATCATTATTTTTTTCATTTTTAAAAAATATATTAATTAATTTCCACAGTAAATATAAACTAAATTAATCCCCATGGAAACTAAAAAAATGTTAAAATTTATTTTTTGTATCTATGATAATGGTAACAGGTCCATCATTATGAATTTCTAACTCCATATGAGACCCAAATTTTCCTGTTTGAATTTTTTTTTCGAGTTTAGATTCTAAAGTTTTTACGAACTTATTGTACAAAGGAATCGCTGTAGATGGCTTAGCAGCTCTCATATAACTTGGCCTATTCCCTTTCTTTGTTGATGCATGTAACGTAAATTGACTAACAACTATTACATCTCCCTGGTTGTCTAGTAAAGAATTATTCATGACGCCGTTTTGGTCATCAAAAATTCTAAGATTTATAATTTTATTAGAAAGCCAATTAATATCCTCCTGAGTATCTGATTCTTCAATTCCAAGCAAAACTAGCATACCATGAAGAATATTTGCAACATTTTTATTATCTATAGTTACACTTGCCCTAGATACTCGTTGAATTACGGCTTTCATTAAGATTTTTAATTTTTATAAGATATTCGCTATTCCCAAATATCAGTTCTATAGTTTTCTTCTTCTCCCTCTAATATTTGAAGATAACTTTTGTATCGAGACCAAGAAACTGCTCCAGTCTCTAAAGCATCTTTAACAGCACATTGAGGTTCGTTTACATGAATACAATTATGAAATTTACAACCACTTCTTAGTGCAAAAAATTCAGGAAAATAATCACCTAGTTCCTCTTTTTCTATAGCAACAACTCCAAAACCTTTAATCCCTGGAGTATCTATAATGCTTGCATTAAAACTTAAATCAAACATTTCCGCAAAAGTAGTAGTATGTTGTCCCTGCTGATGTTGATCTGATATTTGTTTTGTTTTTAAATTTAATCCTGGCTCTAATGAATTTAACAAGGTTGTCTTACCCACTCCAGAATGACCAGAAAATAGACTAGTCTTTCCTTTCATAAGGCTTTTTATAATATCTAAGTTTATATTTTTAATAGCTGAAACCTCAACACAGGTATACCCTATTGTTTCATAAATATCTTTTAAGTAAGCAATCTCCCTTTTTTTCTCTTCCTTATAGCTATCAATCTTATTAAACACTAAAATTACTCTTATAGAATAAGCTTGAGCAGTAACAAGAAAACGGTCTATGAATGTGGTTAGAGTTGGTGGATTATTTATGGTAATTAAAAGAAATGCTAGGTCAATATTAGAAGCAATAACCTGGGTTTGTTTTGATAAATTAACAGATTTTCTAACTATGTAATTTGCTCTTTCATGAATTAATTTGATGACTCCAATTTCTTCATCACCCTTTCTTTCTATATCAAATTCTACAGAATCCCCCACAGCAATAGGATTGGTGCTTTTTATTCCCTTTATTCTAAATTTACCTTTTATCCTGCATTGATAAAGGTCTCCTTTTTCAGACTTTACAAAATACCAACTTCCAGTAGATTTATAAACTGTTCCTGTCATCTAGCAAAGTAAATCAATTCTTAATTAAAATATTGTACATTTAAAGTGTAATTTTAAAAAACAACTATATTATGAAAAAAACTTATTTATTGATAGCTGCTTTATGCTGTGTTTTTTACACAGAAGCTCAAACATACGAATATCAAGTAATTACTAGCGTAGAATCTATTATCCCTAGTGGTGCAGGTAGATCTAGATTAATTAGCACTGATGAAGCTAGAAACTATCAAGATTTTACTTCAGAGAGAACAGATGGAAAAAAAGCAAAAGATAAAAGAAATAAATCTGACCGCTCCGAGATTAGAGTTAAGAATTTTGAAGAAACTAAATTGTTAAACTTCTTTAATATTGCTGGTATCCGTTTTCAAAATATTGCAGCAAATGATGCCGTAATAACTTCTAAAATTAATACCATGTCTACAGAGGGTTGGGACTTAGCTTTTGTTACAAGTGCTGTAGAGAGTGATGCAGGAAAAAATGATGGTAAAGGAATCTTTATAACACGGTATATCTTCAAAAGACTGAAAGAATAATAAAAATTAAAAAAGCGGCTAAAAAGCCGCTTTTTAATTATCCATTCATTATTTTTTCTTGATGATTAATCGATTCTTGGTGAATGGCTTTAAATACTCTGAGAATAAATTCTTCACTAAGCTTATTCTGCTCTCCCTCAAGAATCATTTTTCCTAAAATTTCGTTCCATCTCTTAGATTGTAACACCGCTACATTTTTATCTTTCTTAAGCTCGCCAATAGCATCTGCTATCTTCATACGTTTTCCTAAAATATCAATTAATTGATGATCTATCACATCTATCTGAGTTCGTAATGTATTTAATGCATTTCTATAATCAGCTTCTATATCTGTTTCTTTTCTAATTTTTAAATCTTCCATCATTTGAATAAGAGTTTCTGGCGTTACTTGTTGGGCAGCGTCACTCCATGCATTGTCTGGATCTGTATGTGTTTCAATCATTAATCCATTAAAATTTAAATCCAATGCTGTTTGAGATACTTCAAATATCATATCTCTTTTTCCAGTAATATGAGATGGGTCACATATTAATGGTAGATCTGGGAAACGATTTTGTAATTCTATGGCAATTTGCCACTCTGGGTTATTACGGTATCTTGTTTTTTCATACGTAGAAAATCCTCTGTGGATCACACCTAAATTTTTAATATCTGCAGAGTATAATCTTTCAATTCCACCAAGCCAAAGAGCTAAATCTGGATTTACTGGATTTTTAACTAATACTATTTTATCTGTACCTTCAAGAGCTTCTGCAATTTCTTGAACAATAAAAGGACTCACAGTAGATCTTGCACCAATCCATAATAAATCAATATCATGCTCTAAAGCTAGTTTTACGTGAGCAGCGTTAGCAACTTCTGTAGCTGTTTTCATACCAGTTTCAGCTTTCACTTTTTGTAGCCATTTTAACCCAAGTGCACCTACACCCTCAAAATTTCCTGGTCTAGTTCTTGGCTTCCATATTCCAGCTCTAAAATAGTTTACATCAGAATCTTTTAGTTCGTGCGCGATCTTTAATACCTGATCTTCTGTTTCTGCACTACAAGGCCCTGCTACTACGAGTGGGTGATCTAAGTTTAAATCATCCAACCATGTTTTTAATTCTATTGTATTCTTCATCTTTACTTATTAAATTATGCTAGTTATTTTAATTATTAATTATATAAAATTATTCGTGTTTATTTAATTCCTTTTAGAATTGTTGAAATATGATTGGTTTGTTGCATCTCCTCAAATACTTGATCAAACTTATGTTCTTCCATCAATTTTTTAAATTGTTTTAAATTTCCAATATATTCATCTAAGGTTTCTACTATATTCTCTTTATTTTGTTCAAAAATAGGAGTCCACATTGCTGGAGAACTCTTTGCCAGTCTAACAGTAGATTCAAACCCACTTCCTGCCATATCAAAAATATCACGTTCGTTTTTTTCTTTATCTATAACTGTTTTACCTAACATAAAAGAACTAATATGAGATAGGTGAGATACATAAGCTATATGTTTATCATGTGAAACAGCATCCATATATCGAATTCTCATTCCTATTTTAGAGAAAATATCTAAGGCCTTTTCTTGTAATTTAAATGCTGTTTTTTCTACCTCACAAATAATATTAGTTTTTTGTTTGTATAGACCTCTTAAAGCTGCTTTTGGTCCCGAAAACTCTGTTCCAGCAATTGGGTGAGCTGCTAAAAAATTTCTTCTTTTTGGGTGCTCTTTTACGACCTCACAAATACGTTGCTTGGTAGATCCAACGTCTATAACCAATGCATTGTCTTGAATGATATCTAAAACTTTTGGCAATACACTTAAAGCTACATCTACAGGTATTGTTAAGAATACTACATCTGCATTTTGTAAATCTTCAAAACTAGCTTCTTCATGAATAACTCCACATTCGAGAGCTTCTTTAATGTGTTGAGCGTTTAGATCTACACCATAAATAACAGCCTCAGGATATTCTTGTTGAATATCTAATGCAAAACTCCCACCTATTAATCCTGTTCCTATGATATAAACCTTCATGTTATAATCTTTCTAATGCTTCCATTATTTTTTCTTCTGGCACACACAATGAAAATCGGATATATCCTTCTCCATTGCTCCCAAATATAGAGCCAGGTGCAATAAAAATATCTTTGTTATACAATAAATCATCTACCATTTTTTCTGCTTTTACTCCTTCAGGAGTTTTTGCCCAAACAAACATGCCCGTAGTATTTTTATCATAACTGCATTCTAAAGCATCAGCTATTTTCCAGACAAATTTTCTTCTTTTTTCATACACATCATTCATTTCAGAAAACCAAGATGAACTAACTTTTAATGCAGCAATAGCTCCTTGTTGAATTCCATAAAACATTCCAGAATCCATTTGTGTCTTCACCTTTAAAACCTCTTTTAAAAAAGAATTTGCTCCCAACATCATACCTACTCTCCATCCTGCCATATTAAAAGACTTGCTCAAAGAATTTAACTCTAAAGCGGTTTCTTTTGATCCGTTTACACCTAAAATACTAAGTGGATTGTTGTTTAATACAAAACTATATGGATTGTCATTAATAATTAAAATCTGATGTTTTTTACCAAAAGCTATCAGTTGTTCAAATAGTTTTTGGGTTGCTTTTGCTCCAGTTGGCATGTGAGGGTAATTTACCCACATCATTTTTATATTAGATACATCTTCTTGTGCTAGTTGATCAAAATCTGGCTCCCAATTGTTTTCTGAAGTTAATTCATAAAAGACAGGAGAAGCCTCAACTAAATTGGTAACAGACGTATAAGTTGGGTACCCAGGATTTGGTATTAACACCTTATCCCCTTTGTTTAAAAAAGCCATAGAAATATGTAGAATTCCTTCCTTACTCCCCATTAGCGGGAGAATTTCATTATCTGGACTTACATCTACATTATACTTACTTTTATAAAAGTCTGCCACTGCTTTTCTAAACTTAGGCAATCCTTGATAGCTTTGGTATTTGTGAGCCCCTTGAGTAACTACTGCCTGTTGAATCGCTTCAATTACTTCTGTTGGAGGCTGTAAATCTGGACTTCCAATTCCCATATTTATAATGGGTTTTCCTTGAGCAGAAAGCGCTCTAACCTCTCGAAGTTTCTTAGAAAAATAGTATTCTTGAACGGTGTCTAATCTACTAGCTGTTTTCATCATTTTCTACCGTTTTTATAGGTTCCTAAAATTTTGAATTCTTCGGCCATAATTTCAATGATTTTTACCAGTTTTTGGTAATCTGTAATCTGATCAAAAGTTACATCTACAAAGAAGGAATATTTCCATGGTGTTTCTATAACAGGTAATGATTGTATTTTGGTTAAATTCATTTTACAATCACTCAATACATTTAATAAAGCTGCTAAACTTCCTCTTTTGTGATTCAATTGAAATTTTAAAGAGGCTTTGTTTATTATATCTGGGGCAATAGTTGGTTTTTGTGTTTGAACAATTACAAACCTTGTAGAGTTATCTTTGATGGTTTGTATATCATCTTCTAATACCTCCAACCCAAAAATTTCTGCAGCTATTTTTGGAGCAATTGCAGCAACTCCTTTTATATTTTCTTTCGAAATTCTTTTGGCAACTTCTGCCGTATCTACATCTTCAACTAGCTTTATGTGTGGGTACTTTTTAAAAAACTCTTTACATTGCAGCAATGCCATTGGATGCGACCAAACCTCTTTAATACTTTTAATTGTTTGACCAGGTAATGCCATCAAATGATGATGAATGTTTAAATATTCTTCCCCTACTATATGTAAATTATTTGAATCTATGAGTGCATAATTTGGAATAATAGAACCAGCAATTGTGTTTTCAATAGCCATCACTCCATCAGTAGCAGAGCCATCTAATAAATGTGCCACCAAGGCATCAAAAGACATGCATTCTTTTAGTTGAATGTTGTCTCCATAAAAGTCTCTTGCTGCTTTATGATGATTAGAACCCTCTGCTCCTTGTATGGCAATAATTTTATTCATTTATATCAAAAAAAAAATCTCGAATTAAATTCGAGACTTTCTGTTATATGGTTGTTATACTATACACATGGAGTCTCAGCTTTTGCTAAAAAAGTAGAAGTAAAAAAAGAAACGATTCCAAGTGTGCTGCATAAATATTATTTTGTTTGACAACAAATCTAAGTATTAAATCTACATAAACAAATAATAGTGTCTTGATTTTTAAATAAATATGATATTATTAAATTAAAGCATGCTTTTTTATGATTTCATCAACCAAAACAGGATAGAATAGTTGAAATTAAAAAAGCATTATTATGAATTTGTTAGGTATTTATTTGGGCTTTTTTTTCTTAATTTGCCTTTATGAAAAATTTCTGCCTCATTTTCTTATCATTTATAAGCTGTAGCTTGATTTCACAAGATCTTGAAAAATACAAAAAACAATACCCAAATGATGATATTGTTAGGCTTCAACAAGAAACTATTATTACTATTAAACTTAACAATGGAGCATTTACAATTCATAAAGAGGTATATGAGGAAGATTTGTATTTAAATAATTCTGCCAATTACAATTCTAAACGATCCATTAGTTATTCTACCTTTTTTAACCTAGACAAAATTGAAGCCTCTTCTTTTAGTAAGCTAGATGGAAAATATGTAGAAAATAAAGTGGTTGACTTTAACGAAAAAAATAATTTGAATGATTCTTTTTATGATGATTCAAAGGAAATAGGTTTTATCTACCCAAAACTTACTAAAGGCAGTAAAACCAGCTTAAAATTAACATATGATATAAAAAACCCTAGATTTTTGAGTGCTTTTTACTTTGGAGATTTTTATCCTATTATAAACAACAAAGTAACCATAATTGCAGACAAAAATATTCAGTTTACTTTTAAGTCTTTTCAGTTAAATAATGGGACTAAAATCACCTTTAAAAAAAAGAAAAAAGGAACGAATTATGTGTACACATGGACAACTAAAAACACAAAGAAATTTGAAATTGAATCTAATGCCCCTAATTACAAAACAATTTTACCTCATATTATTCCAATTATAACTTCATACCAACAAAATGGTAAAACCAAGAAATTATTGGATGGTGTTGAGGGACTTTATTCATGGTATTATTCTTTGGTAGAAAACATAAACAAAGAAGAAACAGACCCTGCATTAATAACATTGGTTGAAGAACTTACCAAGGGAAAAGAATCTGATATAGAAAAAGTAAAAGCCATTTATTATTGGACACAACAAAATATTAAATATATAGCTTTTGAATATGCTCTAGGAGGTTTTATACCAAGAGAAGCTAATGAGGTCTTTCAAAAAAAATATGGAGATTGTAAAGACAACTCTAGTATTTTATATAAAATGTTAGAAATTGCAGGTTTACAGGGTAATCTTACCTGGATAGGCACACGGAAAATACCATACACCTATGAAGAAGTTCCAACACCTGCGGTAGATAATCACATGATTTTAACTTATGAAAATAAGAACAATACCTACTATTTAGATGCTACGGGCAGATACACACAACTAGAATATCCGTCGTCTTTTATTCAGGGTAAAGAAGCTTTAATTGCTAACGGAAACAATTTTAAAGTTAAAAAAATTCCTGTAGTACCCGCTCATTTAAATAAAGTTGTAGACACTACCTACATTCAAATATCTAACAGAGATATTATTGGTACCTCAAACTCAACATTTTCTGGCTACATCAAAAATAATTTATTTTATAATTTAGAAAATACCCGAAAAGAAGCTGATGTAAAAGAATTATACAACAAACGTTTTTTAAAGGGTAGTAATAAGTTTTTAATTAAATCTTACGAAGAAGAAAATAAATTTAGTTACGATAAAGATTTCTCGGTATCCTATAATTTTAGCATTCAAGATTATGTACAAAATATTGGATCTGAAATTTTTATTAACCCACATTTTAATAAAATTGTTTCGTCAGTAAAAACAAAAGAAGACAGAAAGTACGGTATTGAGTTTGATTATAAGAGGCAGTTTTCCTACACCAATATTATTGAGATTCCAGATGGTTATGAAGTTTCCTATCTTCCAACATCTGTCTCCTATTCAAATGATTTAATTAGTATCAATTTTTCATATTCAATAGATAAAAATAAGATTGTGTGTAAACAAGATGTTGTTTTTAATTTTATCAAACTAAACAAAGAACAACAACAAAAAGTAAATACATTTGTTGAAAAAACAGAAAAAGCATCAAAAGAAATTATCATCCTAAAGAAAAATTAAATTCCTACATGACACCTGTAAAAAACCTCATTTTATTCCTATTTATTACTTGTAATAGCATAGCCCAAACAGCACCATTCTATAAAAGTTATAACTGGGAAACAAACCCAAGCTACCAAATTATAGGATCAGATAATGATATAGTTGCCATCAAAGACAAAGTAGTGACCGAGTTTTATTTCGAAGATAAAAACCTTACGGAGTATTATTTAGAACACAAAATTTTATGGTTAAATTCTGATGATAGAATTGAAGAATACAATAAAATCTATTTACCTTTTTCTAACAATGCTTCACTTCAAGTAAGTAAAGCTAGAGTGATTAAAAAAACAGGTGAAGTTATTGAACTAGATGAATCTAAAATTCTTTCTGCAGAAAATGAAGAATCAGGAAGAAAATACAACTATTTTGCTCTAGAGGGCATAGAAAAAGAAAGTATTGTAGAGTATTATTATGTAGTAAAAAGACGTCCAAAATACCAAGGTGCTCGTGTAGATATTCAAAACGATTACAACAAACAAACCGTAGAATTTGATTTATATGCACCCGCCAATTTACTCTTTACATTCAAAAGTTTTAATTTAACTAGTACGGTAACAAAAGATGAGACCTCTTCAGAAAAAATGCATTGGCAATTGGCAGTTAAAGATGTAGTTGGCGTAGATAAAGAAGAGCAATCTCCTTACAGAGCAGCCTTAGGTTTTGTGATGTATAAACTTCATCAAAACACGTACAATAATTCAATTATTACGTCTTACAATGAGGTGGCTCAAAATTTATTTGCATTTTATTATCCAGTCTATAATGAAGAGGAAACAAAACTCATTCATAAGTTTGCTAAAAATATTAAAATAGAGGAAGATGAAAGTGAAGAAAATAAAGCAAGAATTGTAGATTTATACATTAAAGAAAATATTTATATCTCAGAAAATGATTCTGAAAACTTAAAGAAACTTACCAACGTTTTAGATACTAAAACTGCCAATGAAACAGGTATTGTAAAATTATATGTTGCTTTATTTCAAAAATTTAATATTACCCATGAAATGGTACTAACCTCCAACAGGTTAAAATTAAAATTTGATAAAGAATTTGAGGCTACTAATTTCTTACAAGAATTTTTATTTTATTTTCCAGCATCAAAAAAATACCTTTCACCTAGCAAGTTTGGAACTAGATTTGGCTTTCCACCACCCTACTTTATGGATAATTACGGGCTTTTTGTAACAGGCTATGATATAGACGGCAAAAGAAAGGCTTTTTCAGAAGTTAAATATATAGAAGGTATTCCTGCAAGCTCCTCTAAAGACGAAATGTTTATAGAAGTACATTTTAATAAAGAAGATTTTACTAAAAATACAATTTCATTGGAAAGAAAATTACATGGATATTATGCCATGAACATACAACCATTTATGAATTTAATTCAACCAAACCGCAAAAATGAAGTCATAGACGAGTCTTTTGCACAAAATACAGACAAAGATGCCAAAGTATTAAAAAGAGAGCTTATAAACGAAGATCCAAGTCTTTTTGGAGTGAAGCCGTTTGTGGTGAAATTTGATATTAGCTCAGAATATTTTGTAGAAAAAGCAGGAAACAAATACCTATTTAAACTAGGAGATATCATTGGTCCACAAATGGAAATGTATCAAGAGAAAAAAAGAATTTTACCCCTAGAAGCAGAGTTTAATAGAAGTTATTACAGAACTATAAAAATAAACATCCCAGAAGGCTATCAAATTTCTAACTTAGAGGATATTAAAATAAAAAATAGCTATGCCACAAAAGACAAAGAACTCTTTATTTTTGACTCTTATTATACTTTAGAAGGAAATGTATTAACTGTTACTGCAGATGAGCACTACAGAGAAAGTATAGTAGCTCCAGAAATATTTGAAGCCTATAGAACTGTTATTAATAGTGCGGCAGATTTTAATAAAGTAACCCTTGTTTTAGAACCTAAATAAATTTACACTATTTTTAGCTCTGGGTCTCTATTTGAAGAGACCTAATTAATTATAGTAACATGCATGTACTGTTTATCATCTTAGTGGCATTGATTTTTATTGTGGTAGCCATTGCTAAGTTTAAAATACATCCATTCATTATTCTGCTACTAGCTGCTGTGATGGTTGGGTTTTTAATTGGTTTAGAACCCCAAGAAATTCTTGGCACCATAAGTCAAGGATTTGGCAATACATTGTCTAGTATTGGAATTATTATTGCCTTTGGATCCATCATAGGGACCTTCCTAGAAAAATCTGGAGGTACAAAAAAGATTGCTAGCACCTTACTTCGTATTATTGGAACAAAAAAATCTCCACTAGCTATGAATATAACCGGTATGATTGTATCTATACCTGTTTTTTGTGACTCTGCTTTCATTATTTTATCTTCATTAAACAAAGCTTTAAGCAAAAAAACAGGCATCTCATTAGTGGTATTTGCTGTAGCCTTATCTTCAGGGCTTTATGTATCTCATGTATTTATACCGCCAACACCAGGGCCCCTTGCCGCAGCAGCAGCCTTAGAGGCAAATATAGGCCTAGTCATACTTTTAGGAATTGTGGTTGCTATTCCTACTGCATTGGTAGGGTATTTTTGGGCATTACGTTGCAATACACCCTTGCCTTCAACCGAAGACATTACCCCAGACATCACAGCAGAATCCACTGAAGAACTTCCCTCTTTACTAGCCGTTGTTGCTCCAATTCTTATTCCTATTTTACTCATTGCTTTGCGGTCTATTGCTAGCTATCCAACTGCTCCTTTTGGCACTGGAACACTTGTAGATGTATTGGTATTTATAGGCCACCCAATACCTGCGCTTTTTATAGGAATTTTATTTGCAGTTGCCTTGGTGGATAAAACTACAAGTGGTCAAGAGCGTTTGGGATGGATTAGTACTTCGTTACAAGATGCAGGCGTTATTATTTTAATAACAGGAGCAGGTGGTGCCTTAGGAAATATCTTAAGAGCTGCAGAATTAGGAAATCTTATAGAAACTCATTTTTCAGAAATACAACTAGGTCTTTTTTTACCGTTTATTTTGGCAGCCATTTTAAAAACAGCCCAAGGATCTTCTACCGTAGCCATTATTACCACGGCAACCATTATTGCACCATTAACCCCTTCATTAGGCTTAGATACTGAAATAGCCAAAGCACTAGCTGTGCTTGCCATTGGAGCTGGCTCTATGACCGTATCTCACATAAACGATAGCTATTTCTGGGTGGTCTCTCAGTTCTCTGGGATGACAACCAAAACCACCTTAAATAGCCATACGCTAGCCACTTTTTTTCAAGGAATTGTAGCCATTACACTTTTATATATCTTACAACTAGCTTTCAAATAATTACCATATGAATATTTTAGTAGCTCCAGATTCATTTAAAGATAGCCTTAGCGCAAGTGAGGCATCACGTATTATATCTGAAGCTATCTCTGCCTTAATTCCTAGTGCGTCTATACGTCAAATTCCTATTTCTGATGGTGGAGAAGGCTTATTGGAAGCCCTGCTAACTCCATTGCAAGGAACCTTAGTTTCAGTATCAGTTAAAGACCCATTGCATAGAACTATAGAAGCTAGTTACGGCCTTGTAGACCAGGGTAAAACAGCCATTATAGAAATGGCTACTGCATCTGGTCTAGAACTTTTATCAATTGAAGAAAGAAACCCACTTATTACCTCTACCTACGGTACGGGAGAACTCATAAAAGATGCGCTAGACAAAGGATGTACAAAAATTATTATTGGGCTTGGTGGGAGTGCTACCAATGATGGTGGAATGGGAATGATAAAAGCTCTAGGCGGCTTGTTTTTAGACCAGCACCAGCAAGAAATTGAAGAAGGCGGAGGAGCCTTAAATACCCTTTACAGCATAGATCTTAGTGGTTTAGATAAAAGATTACAGCATGTAGAGATTATTTGTGCTTGCGATGTATCTAACCCTCTTACCGGAACTTCTGGTGCTTCCTATGTATATGCCAAACAAAAAGGGGCTTCTGAAGACATGTTAGCGGTCTTAGACAGCAATCTTAACAAGTATTCAACTGTTGTAAAAAAAACACTAAAAAAAGACCTGAAACATATTCCTGGTACTGGTGCAGCTGGAGGAACCGCTATGGGCTTACTTGCTTTTTTAGATGCAACCCTAGCCCCAGGTATAGATCTCATTACAAAATTATTACACCTAGAAAAACACATAAAAGAGGCGCAACTGGTGGTAACAGGAGAAGGAAAAATAGATGCACAAACATTGCATGGTAAAACCATTATGGGCATAGCTTCCCTTGCCAAAAAACATAGCGTACCCGTACTTGTTTTTACAGGAAGTATTGGGCAAGGCATCTCTGAGATTTATGACCAAGGGGTAACGGCTATTTTTTCTATTGTTAATAAACCTATGAGTTTAGAAACAGCCATTAAAAACGCAACTCAATTACTTCACGCTTCAGTAACTAATGTTTTTACTAGCTTAAACACCCAACTATAAAACCTTCTCTTGTCCTACAAATAGGGAGCTACATATTTCCCTAATTATGGGGATTGTATGAGTACTATATTTTTTAGATTTTTATTAAAAATTACAACTCTTAGAAAAAGAAACTATTTTATCATTTTTTTTAAGATAAAAAAATTGAAAAGTTGTATTATCCCGAAATATGTAGTTGTTAACACAATCTTTTGTTTGGATATAACGAGTTATACACAATTATGAATACAGCTTTTAAAATATTAATAGGTTTTTTTCTATCGCTAGGTATTATATCGTTTTTAATAGTCTTGTACCATGAGAATTTAGTGTTTAATTTTAATTCACAAGGTTGGAGTAATTTCTTATTAATGTTCGATTTTTCAATAAAATCCTTTTCTATTACTCTAGGTTTATTTTCCGTGTTTTTAGTCCTGAAAAAAATGGACATTTCATATCTTCAGCTTAAAAACTCCACTAATCAACTTGAAAACACAACAAAGAACAATCTTTCGAATAATTCAATTAATTTAATTTACAAATCAGTAGACAAAATAGAGAGTATTTTAGACAAAGAAGAGCCAAAAACAGGAATTATCCTCAATATTGAGCATGATATTTCACAATATCGAAAGGAGCTTGAAAAACCCAATCTTGAAGAGCATACTGAACATCATTTGAAAAAGGTTATTGAATCTCTAGATAACCTTCATACTTATATAAATAAAACTGTTGCAAATGATAAAATTACTAACAGAATACTTTTAACGTTAATTGTGAAATTTTTACCCGAAGGCGTCAACAGTGCAATTAGTCCTTGGACAACTTTTTTCCTAAAACGTCTCACACTGCAGTTTAAAATATTGACTTACAATTTGGCGATATTAGACGAACAAAAATCAGGTTTGGAGAGTATTAATAAATTTATCTGTACAGATTATTTGCTTTATCTTCTAAGACTGAAAAAACTAGGGATGAAGATTGAAGACTCTGCAATAACATATTTTTATCACTGGATAAACTGCAAAGCTTCTTATCCATATGACATAACTAGTATTATCGACTCAGATACGCTTAAGGTCTATGAAAAGGAACTTAATGAAAAAATAAAAAGTGTATAACACTGTATATAGCAAATATGGCGTTTGGTGGTTTAGGAGAGTTCAGTGCTATTTACCAACACCGCCAAATCGTTGGTTTGGCTTTTAAGAATGAATAAATTAAAAACAAAATACAACGCTTTGGCTCAGTGCAAACTCGAAAGTTTATCGCTCTCTACTGCCCTACTTGCCATATACTAAACGTTATATTTTTCATCTATCTAAACCAAAGAAAATCTACCATTCGTCACTTTAATAACGAAGATTTATTTGAATAAAAAGAAGTTACAACTATCAAGAAAAGTATTATTTTAGCAAAAAAAATCTTAATTGCTAATCTTCCTAATTACTTCAAAAATCTTAATGTAAAACCCATTTTCTTACATAACATTAAAACCATAATTATGTAAGCACGTTATCATAAAGAAATAACTATTTTAAAGGTCTAAATAAGTTGAATAAGAACTGTAAACAAAGTAGACAAACATAAAAAAAATGACCATGAAAATTATGAAAAGAATCTCAACTATTTTAATAACATTAGTACTCTTAATAAGCACTGGCTGTGCTTCAATTATAACTGGATCTAAAAGGCTTGTGTTATTTGAAACAGATCCTTCGGGTGCTAAAGTTTTTGTAAATGGTTTTGAAAAAGGAAAAACACCTGTTCAACTAAAAGTAAGAGCTGATGATAGAATAGACTTTAGGTTAGATAATTATAAGGAAAGAATTGTTGTAATGGATAGTAAGTTTAATGCAATAGCCATATTAAATGGTATTAGTATTCTAGGATGGGGAATAGATGCTATTACAGGTTCACTTGAAAGAGTTGATACAAAATATGTTAAAGTAACTCTAGAGAAATCTGAAAAGACAGCTTTTATAAACTATATTGAAAATGGGAACATCTCTAAAGTAAATATTGACCAGAAGAACAAAATTATTGAAACAATCATAATTCTTAACTAATAAAAAGAGTTGTAACTACCTTTAACATATTAGCGCAAAAAACACCTATGAATATAAAATACATACTAGTATTGTTTATTATAAGCATCCAATTTACGAATGCTCAAGTAGCAAAAAACAACAAACTTTATGCATCTAGTGAGCTAAGTATAGGAAATTATTTAGGCGTAGATGTAAACTTAAATATGGTTACTAAAAAAAATTACCTATTTAAAGTTGGTTTTACTGGAAATATTCGTGGCTCAAGATCAACACCAAGTGATTATGTAGACATTATGGATCCAATTCTCCTAGGAGGACCAAGAGACTATTTTAATAGCTTTCAAATTGGTTTTGGAAAGCTATATAATATTGGGAAAATAGAAAACTTAGATGAAAATGGTATTGTAAGGGCCAACATATCTTTTGGGTTAGGTATTACTTCACTGAAAGAAAGAGTAAATTGGCGTTTAAATAATAATTCTTATTATATTTCAGATGAAAAAAAAATCAGTACTATTAGCCTCATCATTAATCCTAAAATAGAATTTCCTTTCAAAAAATTTTTTGGATTAACTATTTCTCCGATGATTCAAATAAATAAATATAGAACATACTTTGGCATTGGTATTGGGCAAATGATTGGATTAGTTAGATAAAAACAACTGCTAAGTAGCGAAGGTTTGTTTTTTAAAAAATACTTTTACATTTAATTCTATGGAACTTAATATTTTTGGAGACCCACTTATTCCGTGTTGTACAGATCCTATGACCGGATATTTTAGAGATGGCTTTTGTAGAACCATTTCAGAAGACACCGGCACCCACACGGTTTGTGCAGTAGTAACTGAAGCGTTTTTGGCATACTCTGCTTCTAGAGGAAATGATTTAATGACTCCTATACCTCATTGGAACTTTCCGGGATTACAACCTGGAGACAAATGGTGTTTGTGTATTTCTAGATGGTTAGAAGCCGAAAAAGCAGGTAAAGCTCCGCCTATTATTTTAGAAGCTACCCATCAAAAATCATTGCAATATGCTTCATTAGCATTGTTGCAACAATATGCTGCTGTTTAACAGAGACTTTCTTATTTAAGGGATGCTATAACTTGTAATGCAGCTTTTTCTCCTGCAATCATGGCGGCATTTAAAGAGCCATTTAGTTGTACATCGCCTGCTAAAAAAATACCAGATGACAGCTGTGTTTCTGAGGGTGAAACTTCATATTTTATATCTTTTAAATCTGGTAAAGCTTTTTTTATGTGATATACAGCCAAGAAAGTAAGGTGATCTATAGTGCATTCTTCTTGTAATTGCTTCGTAACAGTAGCTATTAATTGTTCTTCAGTTAACTGATGTTCTTTCACAACCGTTACCGATAGTAATTCTTCGGTATTATTACTGTGTGTAGCAACACTGGTATGATAAAAAATATTATTGATAAGACTATCTTTCTTAGAAACTAAGCCAATCATAGGTTTTTCTATTACACGTTTGTTTGTTGTAAAATAAAGGGTTTGGCAAGATTTCCAGATAAGATTTTTTGATGGTGCATCTCTTACCAGTTTACTAGCATCTGTAGCAATAATTGTTGCAGTACTTACCAACTTTTCTCCTGTATGCAAAATAATTTCCTCATTAGACACCGAACTTACTTGGGTGTTATATTGAAAAGTTGTGTTACTAAGGTTGGCTACTAACTGTTTTGAAATTTCTTCCATACCTCCTTTAGGAAGAACCGCCAATCCTTCTCCAAACATTTTAAACACAAATTCAAACATTCTACTAGAGGTTGTTAGCTCATTTTCTAAAAATATTCCTGTAAAAAAAGGAGTGAAAAACTGAGTTATGATTTGAGATGAAAACCCAAACTCTTTCAAATACACTTTGGTACTTATTTCATCAGATGAAAAAATAGCCTCTATAGATTTGTTTTTTAGTTTCAAATTCAATTGGAAGATTTTAAACTTATCTGAGAGAGTTCCTATTCCTGAAAAGAGTGTTGAAAAAAGTGTAGAAATATCTCTTAAAGGATCTCCAATAATTTGTTGTTTCCCATTGTTAAAAATAACAGCACCAGGTTTTAATTCTTGAAGTTTAAGCGCTTTAAAATCTAAATATTTTTGAGCTGCCGGATACGAAGATAGTAACACTTGAAATCCATGATCTAATTGAAACCCTTTTTTGATATCTGTTTTCACTCTCCCTCCTGCTCTGTCTGATGCTTCAAGAATAACCGGTTGATAGCCTTGGTTTTCCAATACCTGCGCAGCTACCAAACCACTAACTCCTGCTCCAACAATGTAAATTTTAAAATCTTTTTTATCCAACAGTCTACAATTAAAAAGTTATTTGTAAAATTACTATTTTAAATTCTAAAATAATTATTAATTGATAGACTTCATATGATTGAAATTACACGTTTACTCCTAGACTTTGGTTTGTGTATTCTGATTTGGATGGTGCAATTAATCGTCTATCCTAGCTTTCTTTTTTTTAGTGATAATAATCTGTTTACCTGGCATAAAACCTACACCAAAGCAATTGCTCTTATTGTGATTCCTCTTATGCTTGGACAATTAGGTATAGTCATATATCAGGTGTTTCTTGCACAAAACACCTTTACACTCATCAGCATTGTATTGGTTGTTTTGCTATGGGGCATTACTTTATTAAAATTTGCACCCATGCATCAGCAAATTTCTAAAGGAAATACGCAAATTCATCTCCTAAAAACATTAGTCCAAATGAATTGGATCAGAACCATCATTTGGACTTTGTTGTTTGTGTTGAGTACTTATCGTTTTTTTTAGAATACTATATAGACTAGGTATTAATCTAAATCTATTCTCAAACCTAGAGAAATGTTATTTTGTTTTTTTGATTGATTCTTAAAAACTGGAGACAAATCATACTTTATATATAAAGCGCTAGAGCCAATACCTACATAACTACTTAGACCATACACAAAATTATTTACATCAAATACTCCTTTTTGTTTGTCTTTTATTCTATCACCATCTACTTTGTATTTTAATTTTTGTAAGCTTCCAATATTTACACCAGCGTAGCCACCCAAACCTATTTTTAATTTTTTCCTTGTATCATATCGAAAGTAATCTTTCTTTTCAATTTTTTTAGATGGTCCAAATTCTATATGAAAAGGAAAAACCAAATTAGTTGTTCTAAATTTTGCTTTATCTAATTGTGATGGAAATTCTTGTAATAAGGTACTCCCATTTGTATTTACTAGATAGTTATTGTTCTTGATGTTAAACTTATTCCATTGAAATGAAAAACCATATTTAAATCTCCAAAAATTAGAAGTATCAAAGATTCTAGTTTTCCAATCATGCCCAAGCTCTAGGAAACCAGAACCTCCAATACGATAAGGTGAATTTTCTAAGGATTGCCCTTCTATTATTGCATTATTAAAACCAAAAGCAAAAACAAGATCTTTATAGGTTCTTTTGTCATATTTTTTGGGTTTATCATAAGACTCTTTTCCAATAAATATTACATCATCTCCCGTTGAGGTTCCTGAACCAATTCTTAGCACTGTTCGATTTCCTTCATCTCTTATATCCAATTGATAAAGTTTATCACTTCTTTTTAATAAAGCAATTTCATTGTCTATAATTGCTAGATGATTTTCTATATTTAAAGCCCTTTTTTGAGCGGCTTTCGTTTTTAAATTAATTGCTTCTTCTTCTGTTATTTCTCCTTTTTTTAATCTTGCATTAATTGCTAAAATATCTTCTTTTAAAAACGCTTTTTCTCTTATTTTAACTGTTTCTTTGCTTTCAATTAATTTTTTCATCTCTAACTCTTTGTAGGGATTTTTTATAGAATCTAACGGTTTTTCTTGAGCTTGCATAGTTGTAAAAGCTAGCGATAAAACTATAATTGACAGGGATGTAATAATTATTTTCATAGGTGTGTTTGTTAATTTATTCATATTTTTTTAATTGTTTCTTTTTTTATAGGTTACTGTTAAGGTCTTGTATCCAGTCTTAACAGCTAATAAAATCTTGTCTTTTAATGAAAGATCTATATTATTTTCAACAGACCACAGCAAAGCATCAGCATCTATGGTTTTGCTTGTTTTATCATTTTTTTGCTGTATTGCAATAGATTTTTTTGCGGCTTCAAGAAGTTGTATTACCTCATTATCTATGTCTGACACCTTGTTTACCACAGGTTTTTTCACGAGGGCTACTTCTTCAGATATTTCTTCAATATTTTTTCTTAGGTTTATTCCTAAATTTTTTACCCTAACATTTTCTGCTACTTTTGTATTTAAATAGGTGTTATTTGTAGAAATAGGTTCTTCAATAGCTGTTCTAGAAGTTGATTTCTGTATAGATTTCAACGCATTATTTACTGGTTTTTCATTGGCTATTAAAATCTGTTTCTCAATCTTTTCTTTTATGATGGATTCGTCTACTTTTAACACTGGTTGTTCCTTTGCATCAACTAATACCGGTTCTAAATGCTGATCATTGGTGTTGAAAAACAATGTCAAAGAGAATAGTACTCCAATAAAAATTGCTGCAATCGCTTTCCACCAAGTAGGTGTTTTATTATTCTTTTTTTCATGGTTATCTAACTCTTTAGCTAGGGTATCCCATGAATCTAAGCTTGGTGTAATTTTCCGTTGCTCTAAGGTTTTTTTAACCTGTTCTTCAAATTTAGTTGATGCCATAGCTTGTCGTATTTAATTGTTTTATCTGTTGTTGTAAAAGCTTTCTAGCTTTATGTAATTGTGATTTTGAAGTACTTTCTGAAATCTTAAGTAGTGTTGAAATTTCGCTATGTTTATAGCCTTCAATAGCAAACATGATAAAGACTACCCGATACCCTTGGGGAAGCTTGTCTATAAGGAGTTGAACTTCTTCAATATCTAATGCTGTACTATCATGTAGGATTGGTTTTTCATATAATTCCATATCTTCTGCTGAAAATTCTAGCTGCTTTTTTTTTCTCAAATAAGAAATAGATTCTCTTACTATAATCTTTCGCATCCAACCTTCAAAACTTCCCTCGTTTTTAAAAGTATCTAACTGTTTAAAGATTTTGAAAAAACCATTTAATAGAACCTCTTCCGCTTGTTGAAGGTCTCTTATATAAAACCTGCAAATACTTAGCATCTTGGGGGCATGTTTCTTGTAGAGTTGGTGTTGGGCATCTCGATGATTTTTGGAGGCTTTCTCGATAAGCTCTAATTCATTCTTATACAATTTTAAAACTTTCAATAGTGAGTTCTTTATATCTTCTATTTATATAGACGCAAAAGTTATGCAAAAGGTTGCCTGAAATACTAACTATTTTTTTATTTCATATAAATACCCAAATAATAGTCTTATTCAGACAATCCTTTATTAATCAGATTCCCTATATTCGTTTACTACATCCATGTAAATAAATGATTAAAAAACTAGACCATACTAACCTAGCGATTGCTACAAAAATGCATATTGTTTTTCAAGAATCATATTCAATTGAAGCTAAATTACTGAATGCTATCAATTTTCCACCTTTACAAAGACCTCTTCAAAGTTATATAGAAAGTACTACTACTTTTTTTGGATACCATATCAAAGATAAAATCGTTGGAATTATAGAAGTTAGTCCAAAAGAAAAAACTACGCATATTAATAGTTTAGTGGTATCTCCTCATTTTTTTAGACAAGGCATAGGGAGACAACTTATGCAACATATCTTACAAAACTTTTCCTCTAAAGTTTTTACTGTTGAAACTGGTCTTGAAAATATACCTGCATCAAAATTGTACACAAGCTTTCATTTCAAGGAAGTGAAACAATGGGACACAGACCATGGTGTTCGAAAAATACGATTTAAACTGAGTAGATAAAAGTATATTACTAAACTAACAATGAAAGTAAAAGAACTGTTGTGAAACCACATAAGGCAAGTATCAAAGTCATCATAGACCAGCTTCTAAAAGTATCTTTTTCTGAAAGTCCCAAATAATTACTTACCAACCAAAACCCACTATCATTTACATGAGACAAGATGGAGGCCCCAGCAGCAATTGAAATAACAATTAAAGCAGTATGAAATTCTCCTAAAGGAACTGTAATAAGAGATGATGTTATTCCAGCAGCAGTAATCATTGCTACTGTTGAGGATCCTTGTAAAATTCTAACACAAACCGCTGCTAAAAAAGAAAAAAACAATACACTTAACCCAATACTTGAAAAATAATTGGCTAACATCTCGCCAGTTCCAGTGGTAATCAACATTTGCTTAAACACACCACCTGCTCCTGTTAATAGTATAATAATTCCTGCGGGAGCCAAAGATGCAGAAGTAATTTTTGATAAAATAGCTTTTGAAATCCCTCGTCTAATCCCTAAAAGATACCAAGCCATTAAATTTGCAATAATTAATGCAGAAAAAGGATGTCCTATCATTTGTAACCATGATATTGTATTTTCAGACAAGTTTAGATCACTGCTTATTGGACTAGTTACTAGAGTATTCAAGACAATTAATAGGATTGGGGTTGCTATAATTGAAAGAATTAAACGAATTGGAGGAAAATTATCAACCACCTCTTTATCTATTTTTTTGGGTGCAGCTATAAAAATTTTAGAAGCAATAAACTTTCCAAAAATAGGCCCACTTACTATTGCTGTTGGAATACCTACAATAAAACCTACTAAAATAACCCAACCCAAATCTGCATGTAAAATATCTGCCACTGCAACAGGGCCTGGAGTTGGAGGAATAAAAGCATGTGTTATCGCTAATCCTGCTAGTAAAGGGATAGCGTACAAAAGCAAAGACTTCTTAGTCTTTCTTTGTAAAGAATAAACCAGAGGAATTAAAATTATAAAAGCCACATCAAAAAATACGGGTATGGCAATAAAAAAGCCAGTAATCATTAATGCCCATGAAGCATTTTTTTCACCAAAAGCCTTTAGTAGATATTGAGCCAACGCTTCTGCACCACCAGAATGCTCTAAAATGGCACCAAACATGGCTCCAAGCCCCACAACAACAGCCACAAAGCCTAATGTAGAACCCATTCCTTCTTTCACTGTATTCATAATTTCAAGAGGTGCTACTCCTGCAAGAATTCCAACTAAAATACTTGAAATCAAAAGTCCAAGAAAAGGCTGAATCTTAAACTTTAAAATCAAAATAATTAAAATGGAAACTCCAATTAAAACTGACAAAAGAAGATGATAGTCTATCATATTAATCCCATTTAGTATGAAAAAATTCGTTTAAAGGGCTATCTACTCTTTGGTAGGTATGAGCACCAAAAAAATCGCGTTGTGCTTGAATAAGATTTGCAGGCAGACGTTCTGAGCAAATAGCTAGCCAAAAATTATACGCTGAAGAAAAACAATCTAAAGCAATTTTTTGATCTATTGTATGATGAATTAGTTGTGCAATATTTGGTTCGTACTTAGAGAGATCGTGTAAAATTTTTTCATTTTTGAGTAACGATTTTTCACTTAATAATAATTCACTTAAATTTTCCATTAAACTAGATCGAATAATGCAACCCTCTGTCCAAACTCTTGCTATTTCTGATGGATTATAATCCCAATTATATTTTTTAGAAGCAGCTTCAATGAGATTAAAACCTTGGATGTGATTAATCATTCTAGAAAAACCATATGCTTCTTTTAATTTCTCAATATCAAAAGAAGCTGTATGAAGAGGTGTAGGTTTTCTATCAGATAATACCATTCGTTGTTTTTTTAGACCAGATAGATAACGAGCAAAGACAGCTGAAGACATCATGGTATTTGCCTCGCCTAGATCTAGGGCAACCTTAGTAGACCATAATCCTGTGCCTTTACTTCCTGCTGAATCTAAAATTAGATCTAAAACATAGGTATCACCCTCTTTTTGTTGCAAAATTTTTGATGTTATTTCTAGTAAATAACTCGCTTCAGATCCACAATTCCACTCTTCAAAAATTGATGAAATCTCGACATAACTCATCTGATGAGCTAGCACAGCATAGGTTTCTGCTAATAATTGCATTTCAGCGTATTCTATCCCATTATGAACGATTTTTACTAAGTGTCCTGCACCATCAGCACCCATATAGGCTACACAAGGTTTTCCTTTGGAATCTTTTGCTGAAATATTTTTCAAAAAAGGGCTGAGATTTTTATAGGATTCTTTACTACCTCCAAACATAAGCGATGCTCCATTTCTTGCGCCTACTTCACCTCCAGAAACTCCACACCCAACAAAGTGTATGTTTCTTTTTTGAAGTTCTAATGCTCTTCTTCGAGTATCTTTAAAATAAGAATTTCCTCCATCTATAATGATATCCTCCTCACTAAGTAAGGGTGCAATTTCATCAAGTAAATTATCTACAGCAGAACCACTTTTAATCATTAACCAAACTTTTCTAGGACGTTCTAATGCATTTATAAATGATGAAATATTCGTAAAACCTTGTAGATTTTTAAACTGAGAGTTTGTAGAAATAAAATCAAAAACAACCTGCTCTTCACCTTTCACAAAACGATTATAAACGGCTGTTTTAAAACCACACTCCGCACTATTAAGAGCAATACCTTGCCCCATCACTCCCATGCCAATTACTCCAATTGTTGCAGGAGTTGTAACTGGGATATTATCTATAACTTCTTGAACCATTTGCTTAATGGGTTTGTTACAATCTATATGAATACAATAAGTAGGAAGTTCTAAAGTCTCTAGTTGAGACTGTAATAATTCAGGGTTAAAAAAATGATTTTTTCTTTTTATCAGGCGAGGTAGAAGTAAATCAAAAGATCCATTAAGAACAACCCAGGTAATGTTATTATTAAATTTAGAAAGGATCGTTCTATATTCTTCTTTTAAAGCAGAACAGGCCAAAATACTTCCGCCGCTTAACGTCCATTCTTTAATCTTAGTTGCTAAGTCTAAGAGCCATGGAACCCTGTCTGAATCTGTTAACGCGTGCCCAGATTTCATTTTATTTTTATTGGCTAACGTATGAAAATCATCAGCGTCATAAAAGGGTTTTGACATTCGTATAGAAAGCTGTTTACCGAGACTTGTTTTTCCCGAACCACTAACTCCCATAATGATAATCATGCCTGTTTTTTTGCTAAAGATATAAAAATAAAAAAAGCATCTCAAAAGAGATGCTTTTGCGGTCTGGACGGGACTCGAACCCGCGACCTCCTGCGTGACAGGCAGGCATTCTAACCAGCTGAACTACCAAACCGTTGCTTAAAGCGGTTGCAAATATAAGTCAGTTTTTTATATATCCAAACAGAAAGGGTGAAAATTACATCATTTTTTGCCTACTTAAAAAATAGCGAGTTAATACTTGTT
>JADFAM010000102.1 GCA_015665265.1 Flavobacterium sp. | reverse complement strand
TTGGGGATAAAAATGTTAATTTGCAATATTATCAATAGATTTTTTCATTTACTGTTAAAGAAAGTGTAAATTTGTATGATATTCAAAATTCAAATAAAAAAACAAATCATTATTAATTAAAATTAAACTTTTATGAAAAATAGTTTACTTAAAAAACCTTTGTTGATTATTATGCTACTTGTTGGTAGTATTACTTATGGTCAATCAATCAAGGGAGTTGTCTCTGACGCAGATGGTAGTTTACCAGGTGTTAGTATTACCATTCAAGGTACGACAACAGGAGTCCAAACAGATTTTGATGGAAACTACACTATTAACGCCAAACAAGGTGATGTGTTAGTTTACAACTATCTTGGATACAAAACTGAGCAAAGAACAGTAGGTTCTGAATCTGTTATCAACGTGACTATGACACAAGACTCTACTGAATTGGATGAGATTGTTGTTATTGGTTATGGATCAACATCTGTAAAAGATGCTACAGGTGCAGTTACTTCTGTTAAGGCAGAAGATTTTAACAAAGGTGTTATTTCGTCACCAGAACAATTAATACAAGGTAAAACTGCTGGGGTTCAAATCTCAAATACAAGTGGTGCTCCTGGGGCTGGCGTTAATATTCGTATTAGAGGGTCTAACTCTGTACGTTCTAATAACAATCCTTTATTTGTTGTTGATGGAGTTCCATTATCAGGAGGAGCAACAACAGCAGGTGCTAACGTTATAGGTCTTGGAGGTAATCCAGCCAAAAATCCACTTAACTTTTTAAATCCTAATGATATTCAAAGCATCAGTATCTTAAAAGATGCTTCAGCTACTGCAATCTATGGGTCTAGAGGAGCAAATGGAGTTGTTATTGTAACTACTAAATCGGGAAGATCTAAGAAAGGTGAATTTAATTACCAAGCGAATGTTAGTTCTTCTAAGGCACTAGATACTTACAATTTATTAAATTCAAGTCAATTTCTTTCAGAAAGAGCTAGGTTAGGTTTACCAGTTGGTGCTGGAAGCGATTACGGTTCGTCAACCGATTGGCAAGATGTTATTTTTAGAACAGCTCAATCTCATAATCAAAACTTAAGTTATTCCAAGTCTCATGACAAAGGATCTTATATTGCAACTTTAGGATTTGGGAATCAAACAGGTATTGTTGAAAATTCAAACCTTGAGAGGCTTACTGCTAGAGTAAATCTTAACCATAGGTTTTTAAATGACAAACTTAAATTATCTTTCCAAGGTTCTGTTTCACGAGTTGATGATAATTTAGCTCCAACAGGTGGAACCGCAGGTTACAGAGGAGATATATTAGGAGCGGCTTTTTCTGCGAATCCTACATGGCCTAATGATCCAGATTTTGATGGAGGTACTTTGGTTAACCCTACTAACTTATTAGCGTACACACAAGGAATTACAAATACAAATAGATATTTAGCTAACTTATCTTTAGAATATGATTTGACTTCTAACTTAAAAGCTAAAGTTACCTTAGGTTTAGATCAATCAGATTCAGATAATTTTTCAATTACTTCAGGAGATGTTTTAGGTCTATCAAGTGGTATAGCTGGAAATGGAAGAGGTGCTTACAATATGTTAGAAGTTAAAAACGAACTATTAGAAGCTACTTTGACATATAATAAAGAATATACTGATTCTAAATTAGAAGTATTAGGAGGTTTTTCATACCAAAGTTTTCAAAGTTCAGGATTGTATTCTGGAGCATGGGGTTTCTCAACTACAGATATGGACTTGATGGGTTCTACATTGAAAGATGTAGTTACTGGAATTTCGGGTGAAATAACTGATCAATATCAACAATTCGCTTATGCTCCTAATTTATCTGGAGTTATCGTTAGAGGATGGGATGGATTAGATTTTACTACCAATACTTTTTCTCCAAGTACTTCAACTTCAGGAGTTAGATCTCTAGCTGTTGATACTTACGACAATACTACTGAGTTACAATCTTTCTTTGGGAGAGTTAACTATACTTTATCAGATAAGTACTTATTTACAGCTACATTAAGAGCTGATGGTTCTTCTGCTTTTCCAGAAGCTAATAGATATGGGTATTTCCCATCAGGTGCTTTTGCATGGAAATTAAATGAAGAAGACTTTATGAGTGATAGCAATATGTCTACTTTAAAACTTCGTTTGAGTGCTGGTATTACTGGTAATCAAGAAGGAGTAGGTTATGGTAACTACGTGAATAGATCTCGTTGGACTGGATTAAATCCAAATGACGGTGGAGATATTAATTTAGGTGGAAATGCAATTGTTTCATTTGGTGGAAATGATCTAAAGTGGGAGTCTACAATCCAGTATTCAACAGGATTAGATTTTGGATTTAATAATGATAGATTATCAGGAAGTCTTGATGTGTATAGAAAAGAAACAAAGGATTTATTATTCTTAGTTCCTGAAGCACAACCAGCCATATTAGATCAAAAATTTAGAAATCTTCCAGATTCTAAAATTGTAAACCAAGGGGTTGAATTCTCATTAGGGTATGATCTAGTTCAAAGTGAAGATTTCAACTGGTCTGCAAACTTTAATGTTGCATATAATGATAACATGGTTGAAAACCTTTCAGGACAATATGATTTTGCTGATGTAAACGGGCCTGGTTTGAGTGGGGCCTTTGCAATGAGATTACAAGAAGGATACCCATTATTCTCTTACTACTTACTTCAGTTTGATGGATATGATAATGCTGGTCAGCCAATTATAAGCGAAGACAAAAGTTTTGTAGGTAAGAGTGCTTTACCTAACTTAACAGGAGGTTTATCTACTAACCTTAACTATAAGAGATGGTCAATGTCTGCTTATTTTAGTGGTCAGTTTGGTCATTATGTATATAACAACACTGCAAATGCTTTCTTTACAGCAGGGGCATTTAATACAACTAGAAATGTAACTCCAGAAACATTAACAAGTGGAGAAGCGTTAGGAGCGTCAGCTGCTGCATCTACAAGGTTCTTGGAGAAAGGAGATTTTGTGAGATTACAAAATTTATCTTTAGCATATGATATGCCATTATCTGGAAAAGGAGTCTTTAAATCTATGGTTTTTTCTGTAACAGGACAAAACTTATGGTTGTCTACTGATTATTCTGGATTAGATCCTGAAGTAAATTCTGCAACAGGAGGTGCTTTACCTTCTATTGGGATGGATTATGGAGCATATCCAAATCCTACAACAATTACTTTTGGAGTTAACGCAAAATTTTAAAATAATATAAAAATGAAAAAACAATTTAATTTAAATATAGTTATACTATCACTTATTTCTATAGTTGCTTTACAATCATGTTCAGATTTAGAACTTGAGGCAACAGATTCAGTGATTCAAGACGTTTCTTTTACAGGTTTAGCTGATTCAGAAGCTTCTTTGGCAGGGTTATACTCCTCCACTTGGGGAATGTTAACAGATCAAGCAAATTTCTTTGCTTTAAATGAAGTAACTACTGATGAGCAGGTAATTCCTACAAGAGGTAGTGACTGGGGAGATAATGGATTGTGGCGTTCACTTCACAATCATACTTGGAAAGTAGATCACGGGTTCTTATTAAGTACCTGGAATCAATTAAATTCTAAAGTATTGGCTGCAACGCAGATTATAGATCCATTAAGTAACTCTTCTCAACAACAAGTTGCAGAAGCAAAGTTTCTAAGAGCTTTTAATATGTTCTTTGTGTTAGATATGTGGGGTCAAAATCCATTTAGAGAAGCAACTGATGATCCAGTATCAACACCTGTTGTTCTATCACCAGCGGAAGCTTATGCATATATTTTAAATGATTTAAATGAAGCCATATCAGTATTACCAAATACTTCACCAAGTAATGCAACAAAGGCAGCTTCTAAAGCAGCAGCAAACTTTTTAAAAGCTAAATTAATTTTAAACAGCGAGCGCTATACTGGAGCAACACCTAATTACCAAGAAGTAATTAATGCTGTAGACGCAGTTGAAGCTAGCGGTTTTGCTCTTCAATCAGGATATTTTGATATCTTTTTGCCATCTGTTGATTCAGAAACTGTTTTGTATGGTGAAATTGGTATTGGAAATAGAATTTGGAATGGAATGCACTATAACATCGTTACTCCAGACAACGGAGGAGGAGGATGGAATGGGTTTTCTACTTTAGCTGAGTTCTATGACTTATTTGAAGGAGATACTAATGAGAACTATGGTTTAGAAGATGGTACTCCTCTAAACAATCAAGAGGAAAGAAGAGGGTTTGTTCCAAATGCATCATCCGCCACAGAAGATACTAACTTCGGTATTGGTTATGGATTTTTAATTGGGCAGCAATATTCAGCTACTGGACAACCATTATCGGATAGAGCTGGAAATCCTTTAAATTTCACAAGAGATTTTAGTTTAACTAATAGTTCAGAAACTCAGGCAATTAGAGTGATTAAATACCACCCATTCGATGGAACAGGTTCTTCTTCTTTTAGAAGTCATGAAATCATTTTTAGATTTGCTGATGCTCACTTAATGAGAGCAGAAGCTATGTTAAGAAGTGGTGACTCCGGTGGAGCTTTAGCTGAAGTAAATGAGTTAAGAGTTATAAGAAATGCAACACCATTAGGATCTGTAAGTCTAGATGATATGATAGATGAAAGAGGTAGAGAATTGTATGTTGAATTTTTTAGACGTAACGATTTAATTAGATTTGGTCAATTTACAAAAGACTGGGAGTTTAAAGACCCCGCAGCTGTTGGAGATACGAATAAAAACTTATTCCCAATTCCACTTACAGCATTGTTGTCAAATCCTAATTTAGTTCAAAATCCAGGATACTAAGCATATCTTATATATTTGATATTAATTAAAGAGGGTATTTATACCCTCTTTAATTATTTGTAAAACGTATTTACTTTTTTAATATAATAACTTTTTACAAGATGAGAGAGTTTATAGCATTCAGTTTGCTTCTATCATTAATATCTTGTACTACTAATAATTCTTTATTTGTTTCATTAAAAAAAAATAAGACTCAAATAAATTTTCAAAACAACCTCACTAGTACTGTTGACTTAAATATTTTAAATTATCTCTATTACTACAATGGAGCTGGAGTAGCTGCGGCAGATTTTAATAATGATGGATTAGCTGATCTCTATTTTACAGGGAACCAAACTGAAGATAAATTATTTTTAAATCTAGGAGAGTTACAGTTTAAAGACATTACAACAGAGGCACATATTAATAATCCTTTACCCTGGACTACCGGAGTTACCACTGTAGATATAAATAACGATGGGTTTTTAGACATCTACATTTGCAAAGTAGGTAAACACAATGCTATTAAAGGGAAAAACTTATTATACCTTAATCAAGGTTTAGATAAAAACGGGATTCCAGTTTTTAAAGAATCAGCATCACTTTTTGGTTTAGACATCGTTTCTTTAGCAACACAAGCAACTTTTTTTGATTATGATAAAGATGGAGATTTAGATCTCTTTTTAATGAATCATTCTTTATACCCTAACAGTAATTATGGTAAAGGAGATACAAGACGTCAAAAAGATGAGATGTCTGGAGACAAACTATATGAAAACAAACAAGGAACTTATGTTGATGTTTCAACTCAATCTGGCATATTTCAGGGAAAGATTGGATATGGGTTAGGAGTATCAATAGGAGATATTACTAATGACGGCTACCCTGATATTTATGTTGGTAATGATTTTTTTGAGAATGATTATCTCTATATCAATCAAAAAGATAAAACTTTTTTGGATGTGATTTCAAAAGACAAAACCATCCTAGGACATACATCACACTATTCCATGGGAAATGCTATTGCAGATTTGAATAATGATTCTCAACTGGACATTGTTTCTCTTGATATGCTCCCTGAAAACTTAACAACCTATAAAACATCTGGGCTAGAATTTCCTTACCAAACTTATCAATATTATTTAAAAAATGGATATGCTCCTCAGTTTATGCAAAACACATTGCATTATAATAACGGTAACGGTACATATAGTGAAACAGCTTATTTAAGTGGAATAGCAGCAACAGAATGGTCATGGAGTCCAATTGTTGCAGATTATGACAATGACGGCTTTAAAGATTTGTACATCACTAACGGTATTCTTGGAGCAACAAATGATATGGATTACATAAATTTTATTTCAAATGAGGAAATCCAAAAACAATTAGCAACAGAAAAATCTCAAAGAAACTTAGAATTATCTAAACAAATACCTCAAAAAAAAGTAAAAAATTATTTTTATAGGAACAATCAAGATAAAACATTTAAGAATGTGACTTCAACGTGGGTCTCTCATGGTAATTCATATAGTAATGGAGGGACTACAGTAGACCTAGATAATGACGGAGATCTAGATTTGGTTATTAATAATATTAATGAAGACGCATTTGTATTGGAGAATACATCAGATCAAAATTCTCAGAATTCTTATTTGAAAATTAAATTTAAAGGAAATTCTACTAATATTTTTGGAATTGGAACTACTGTTAAAGCTTATTACCAAAACAAAGTAATTGTTGAAGAAAATTACACAACAAAAGGGTATTTATCTTCTGTTGAACCTAAAATACACCTAGGATTAGGTGATGCAAAAGTAATAGATTCTTTAGAAATTATATGGAGTACTAATGCACATGAAACACTAAGAGATATAAAACCTAATCAAGAAATTGTAGTTTATTATAAGAATGCTCTGAAAAATTATTCTTATGAGGTTTTAGGGAAGCAACCCTCTTTTTTTGTTAATAAAGATTCTATTATAGACTTCAAGCACAAGGACTCTCAGTCTTTAGAATTTAATAGAGATCAAATTATTCCTTATGCTAGTTCAAATTTAGGACCACATATAGCCGTTTCTGATATCAATAATGATGGTTTAGAAGATTTTTTTATTGGCGGAGGAAAATCTCAATCTAGTCAACTTTTTATTCAGAATAAAAAAGGAAAATTCACATCAGAACAATCAGATGTATTTAGAAATGATGCAATACATGAAGATGTATATGCTGTCTTATTCGATGCTAATGGAGATAGTTTCAACGATTTATTGGTAGTTAGTGGTGGAAATGAATTTAAAAAAGGAACCCCTTTGCAACCTAAATTATATATTAATAATAAAGGAAAATTTAAAAGAGATTCAATACAGTTCAAAAAAATAGAGACTAATGCATCAAAAGTTTCTGCCATAGATATTGATAATGATGGCGATATGGATATTTCAATACTTTCAAACATCGTTCCCTGGCAATTTGGGAAAACACCAACTCAATATATTTTTGAGAATGATGGTCAAGGAAATTTCAAAGATGTAACATTAAAATTTGGAATTGATTTTAAAGAAAGTGGAAATGTAACAGACATAGTTTGGATTGATTTGAATGAAGATAATTTTTTAGATGCTATAGTTGTTGGATACTGGATGCCAATAAAAGTATTTATGAATGATGGTAAAAAATTAACCTTACAAAAAAATACACAATTACAAAAAACAAATGGATGGTGGAATAGCATTAAAGCAAATGATTTTGATAAGGATGGAGATATAGATTTCATTGTTGGTAACTGGGGCTTGAATACTCGATTAAAAGCAACTTCTGACGAACCAATAACACTATACAGCAATGATTTTGATGATAACGGGACTATAGATCCTGTGATTACTTATTTTTATCAAAAACAAGAAACTCCTTTTGCATCAAAAGATGAATTGGTGAAACAAATCCCATTTTTAAATAAAAAATTCTTATCCTACAAAGATTTTGCAGAGGCTTCCTTTACAGAGCTTCTTCCAAAAGATAAAATTAATGGAGCGTTTAAAAAACAAGTTTTTGAATTGGGTAGTAGTTATTTTGAAAACCAAGGGGGTAATACATTTAAAAAACATCAATTGCCGTTTATGGCACAAATATCTTCTGTAAATGATATTGCTGTAGACGATTTTAATAATGATGGTTATACAGATGTTCTTTTAGTGGGAAATAATTACAATATTAATACACAATTGGGTAAATTAGATGCCTCGCATGGCTTAATTTTGTTGAATAATAAAAAAGGGTTTTTTTATGAAAGTTTAGAACAAGATTTTGATATTTCTGGTGAAGCACGAAACATAGATAAGTTATCAATAAATAACGAAATGTTTTATGTCATTTCAATAAACAACGACGTACCTATTTTTATAAAGTTACACAAATGATAATACAATTTAGAATGAGAGCAATTATTCTAGTGCTACTTACAGTAGTTTTTTACTCTTGTAGTACAGATAAAAATAATAATTTATCTATAAATGATACAGAGACTCTTTTCACATTATTAGACGCAAAAGAGACAGGGATTGATTTTTTAAACAAAGTTAAAAACCAAAAGAATTTTAATATTTTTAAATACCGAAACTTTTATAATGGCGGAGGTGTAGCTATTGGTGATATTAATAATGATGGCTTAGCTGATATTTACCTAACAGGTAATATGGTTGCTAACAAACTCTATCTTAATAAGGGCAATCTAACATTCGAGGATATTTCTGTAAGTGCCGGAATTGAAGGAAACAAACCTTGGTCTACTGGAGTTGTAATGGTAGATATAAATCAGGATGGATTATTAGATATCTACGTAAGCAATGCTGGAAATTTAAAGGGTAACAATCACGATAATGATTTATACATTAACAATGGAGATTTAACCTTTACAGAAAAAGCTGCCGAATTTAACCTTGCTAAAACAGGATTTTCTACCCATGCTTCTTTTTTTGATTATGATAAAGATGGAGATTTAGATGCTTATATTTTAAATAACAGCAACATTCCTGTAAGTAGTCTTGGATATGCAGAACAGCGAGATAAAAGAGCTCAAGATTGGGAAAATGTTCCTGCAATTTTTAGAGGGGTTGGAGATATGTTGTTAAGAAACGACAATGGTAAATTTGTAGATGTTAGTGAGCAGGCTGGAATCTATGGAAGTTTAATAGGTTTTGGCTTAGGAGTTATGGTTACTGATATGAATGGGGATTTATATCCAGACATTTATGTTTCTAATGACTTTTACGAACGAGATTATCTGTATATCAATAACCAAGATGGTACATTTAAAGAGGATATTACAAATTGGACATCCCATTTAAGTTTATCTGCTATGGGTGTAGACATTGCAGACATAAACAATGATGGTAATGCAGATATTTTTATTACAGACATGTTGCCAGAAGCAGATCAACGTGTAAAGTCTGTAATGGAATTTGAAGGGTATAATGTTTTTAAACTAAAACAAAGTAAAGATTTTTCTCAACAATATATTCAAAATACACTTCAGTTAAACAATGGGAATAGTACGTTCTCTGAGGTTGCTTATTTTAGCGGAGTTGCCAAAACAGATTGGAGCTGGGCTGGATTACTTTTTGATATGGACAATGATGGAAATAGAGATATATTTATTACAAACGGAATTAATCATGATTTAACAGATCTAGATTTTGTTAATTTCTTTGCTAATGAAATCATTCAAAAAATGGCTTTAACAGGTAGAAAGCAAGCGATTGATTCTATTATTAATAAAATGCCTGTAAAACCTCAGCCTAATTATGCTTATAAAAATAATGGTGATATTACTTTTGACAATGCAAATAAGGAATGGGGTTTTGAAACACCCAGTTTATCAAATGGAGTTGCCTACGGAGATTTAGACAATGATGGCGATCTAGATTTGGTTGTTAATAATGTAAATATGTTCCCTTTTGTTTATAGAAACAATACAGATTCATTAACTAACAATAGTTATTTAAAAATTAAATTGGAAGGTACAGAAGCCAATAAATTTGCCATTGGAAGTACTGTGAAAATCTTTAATAACAACAATATATACGTACAAGAGCAAATGCCTTCAAGAGGATTTCAGTCTTCCATGGATTATGTAATGACAATTGGCCTAGGGAAAGCAACAAAAGTTGACTCATTGCGTATTATCTGGCCCAATAACAAAACACAAAAGTGGGATAATATTGAAGTAAATTCAACTTTAACCCTAAAGCAATCTGAGGCAACTGAAATACAATCAACCTTACTACCCAAGAAAAACAAGAAATTGGTTTCAGAAGTTTTAAAGACTAAGCTCCAAAAACATCAAGAAAACAGTTATTCAGATTTTGACTACGAAGGACTAATTAATAAAATGCTCTCCCAAGAAGGGCCTGCTTTGGCTATTGGAGATGTAAATAATGATGGTAACGAAGATTTTTATATTGGTGGAGCTAAAAATCAACCCGGGCTATTATACCTTAATTTGGGTAATGGAAAAACAGCACTATCAATCCAAAAATCTTTTGATAAAGATGCTATGTTTGAAGATACTACAGCTGCTTTTTTCGATGCCAATGGTGATGGAAATTTAGATTTGATGATTGGGTCTGGTGGAAACGAAATAGGACAACAAAATAATTATAAAGTAAGATTATATCTTAACAATGGTAAGGGAACTTTTGAGACATCAAAAAATAAACTACCAGCCTTAAGAAAAAATATTGCAGTGATTTCTCCTTATGATTTTGATAATGATGGTGATATTGATGTTTTTGTAGGTGCTAGAAGTATGGTGGCTACTTATGGGATAGACCCAACACATCAATTTCTAGAAAATAACGGTGATGGAACTTTTGCAGATACCACAGAAAAAGTTGCCTATGATGTTAAGAGTGCTGGAATGATGACTGATGCAATATGGAAAGATATAGACAAGGACGGTAAAAAAGATTTGATTACTGTTTCGGAATGGGATACACCAAAAATCTTTATAAACAATGGAAGAAGGCTTATCAAACAAAAATCAACATTAGATGATTTATTTGGAATGTGGAATGTTGTTGAGGCAGCAGATCTTGATAATGACGGTGATATAGATTTTATACTTGGAAATCAAGGAAGTAATACAATCCATAAAACTTCTTCAGAAAATCCAGTAAAAATGTGGGTGAATGATTTTGATAATAATGGAACAATTGAGCAAATTATGACTAATCATAAGAATGGAAAAGACTATCCAATTCATATGAAAAAAGAATTAACAGCTCAGTTAGTATCTTTAAAAAAGCAAAATTTAAAGGCTTCAGAATATGCAAAAAAGTCTGTTGATGAGCTATTTTCTGCATCAATTTTCAAAAATTCAATTATGAAGCAGAGTACAATTTCAGAATCAATTATTGCAGTTAATGAAGGTGATTGGAATTTTAGTGTGAAAAAACTTCCAAGTCGTGTTCAACTTTCTTGTGTCTGTGGAATTGTTTGTACAGATGTTAATAATGACGGAAATTTAGATATTATTATGGCAGGAAATAACTTTGAATTTAAACCTCAATACTCAAGATTAGACGCTAGTCATGGTTCTGTTCTACTAGGTGACGGATCACTTGATTTTAAATGGCAGAATTACAATACCTCAGGTTTTGTCATAAAAAATGAAGTAAAGCATCTAAAAACTATTAGTGATAAAAGTGGTAAAACATATCTATTAGCAGCAATTAATAATGAAAAACCAAAATTATTTTTGATCAATGAATAAAAAGATAATCATAGTTGTTTTTTCAATACTCTTTTATGCATGTAATAAAAAAGAGCTGCTATTTAAGAACCCAACATCTCAAGAGACAGGGTTGGCTTTTGAAAACACAATTACTCCAACTGATGATCTAAATATTCTTGATTATTTATATTATTACAATGGAGGAGGAGTAGCTCTTGGTGATATAAATAATGATGGGCTCACAGATATTTTTCTTTCTGCAAATCAAGAGAAAAACAAACTTTTTATAAATAAAGGAAATTTAAAATTTGAGGATATTACCAATAAAGCTAATGTTTCAGGAAATAGTTCATGGAATACAGGAGCAGTAATGGGAGATATTAATGGAGATGGCTTACTAGATATTTATGCGTGTGCTGTAGTTGGTGTTAATGGATTTTATGGGTACAATGAGCTATTTATTAATAATGGAGATGAAACATTCACGGAAAGCGCAGAAAAATATAAATTAGATTTTGATTCCTATAGTTCTTCTGCAGCATTTTTAGATTTTGATTTAGATGGAGATTTAGATATCTATCTATTAAACCATGCTATTCACACTCAAGAATCTTTTGGTAAAGTAGATTTACGTTATAAAAGAAACGAGCAAACTGGAGATAAATTACTCAGAAATGACGGAGGAAGCTTCACAGATATAAGTGAAGCTGCGGGAATTTTTGGTGGAATTAATGGTTATGGATTGGGTATTTCTATAGCAGATTTTAATCAAGATGGATATCCTGATATATATGTTGGTAATGATTTTCATGAAGATGATTATTACTACATAAATAATGGAGATGGCACCTTTTCTGATCAATTAAAAAATTACTTTGGACACACTAGCAGATTTTCCATGGGAAATGACGTAGCAGATATTAATCATGATGGATTACCTGACATTATCTCTTTAGATATGCTTCCAGAGGATGAAGTAGTCCTTAAAACATCTGAAGGAGATGATAATATTCAAATTCAAAAACTAAGAACTCAAAAATTTGGGTATCATTATCAGTTTACTAGAAATATGCTGTATGTAAATCAACAAAATTCAAGTTACTTAGAGACTGCGTTGCTAAGTGGAATTGCAGCCACAGATTGGAGTTGGAGTAGTTTATTTGCAGACTTTGATCAAGACGGAGAACAAGACTTATTTATTTCTAATGGGATTTCAAAAAGACCTAATGATTTAGACTTTATCAAATTTATTTCAAATGATCAAATTCAGAAGAAAATTGATAATACAAAGTTAGTAGATCAAGAGGCCCTTCAAATGATGCCATCAGGAGAAGCTCACAATTATATGTTTAAAGGAGCGAAGAATTTAAAATTTGAGGATAAATCTGGTCAATGGATTTCAAATAAAAAAGGGGTATCAGGAGCTACAGCTCTGGGTGATTTAGACAATGATGGAGATATAGACATGGTAGTTAGTAATATTAATGAAGAAGTATCATTATATATAAATCAAACGGATAATCTATCAAATTATCTTCAATTAAAGTTTGACTACCCAGCACCTAATACTTTTGGTATTGGAACCAAAGTTTATTCATACCATGAAGGAAAATTACAATTTAAAGAATTGTATACAGTGAGAGGGTTTCAATCTTCTTCAGAGCCAATGATACACTTTGGATATGGTGCTGTTCAACAAGTAGATTCTATTAAAGTTGTTTGGCCAAACAAAACATATCAAACTCTAAGAAATATTACTATTAATCAACAAATAGTTGTTAGTCCAGAAAAAACAAAACCTTTTAATTATTCAACTTTATTAAAAAAAGAGACACCAATTTTTAAAAAGGTTTCAAACAATTTAGGACTTAACTTTAGTCATTCAGAAGATAATTATACAGATTTTAATCGTCAAAAACTTATTCCTTATCAAACATCAGACAGAGGTCCAGCGGTTGCAGTTGGCGATATAAATAATGATGGTAAAGATGATGTTTATTTTGGAGGATCTAAGTTTAATCCAGCTAAAGTTTATCTTCAAAAAGAAGGGCTTTATGAGGAGAAAAAGATTCAAATTTTTGAAAATGATTCCATAAATGAAGATGTTGTAGCTCTCATTGCAGATTTTAATAATGATGCCATAAATGATCTTTTAGTTGGAACTGGGGGTGCAGACTTTTATGATAAAATGAAACCTTTACTAGACGCCTATTTTATTCAGACTAATACTGGTTTTACAAAAGAGCAGTTGCCTGAATATTTTGAAAATGCGTCAGTTATTGAAGCACATGATTATGATAATGATGGAGATTTAGATGTGTTTATTGGAAGTAATTCTGTGTCAAATAATTTTGGAGCAATACCAAACAACTATATTTTAAAAAACAATAAAGGGTCTTTTTCTCTTTTAAAAAATCAGCCTTTTCAGAATATAGGAATGATTACAGATGCTATATGGGAAGATTACAATTCAGATGGTTTTACAGATCTTATCTTGGTTGGAGAATGGATGAGTCCAAAGTTCTTTATAAATAAAGAAGGGTCTTTTAAGGAAGAAAAAATTATTGATTCGGGTTTAAAAGGATTGTGGCAACAGATTACCCCTTTTGATATCGATAAAGATGGAGATATGGATTATCTTCTTGGAAATTGGGGGAAAAACTCAAAATTTAAAGCAACAAAGAAACATCCGTTAAGAATGTATTATGCAGATTTTGATGGTAACGGAAGTACTGAGACTATTCTTTGCAATTACAAAAACGGGTCCTATTATCCATTGTTGGGATTAGACGAGTTAGCCAGTCAGATAGTAAGCTTACGAAAAAAGTTTACAACCTATAAAAGTATGGCTGGAAAATCGATTGATGAAATTTTTGAAAAATCAATTTTAAATAAAGCGACTATATTAGAGGTACAAACGCTTGCATCAGGGTATCTAAAAAATGAAAATAATAGATTTGAATTTGTGCCTTTTATAAACGAGCTTCAAGTATCTCCAATTTCTTCTTTTTTAGAGTATGATTTTGATTTTGATGGGGAAAATGAAATTTTGGCAGCAGGAAATTATTTTGGTGTTACACCCTTTCATGGTAGATTCGACTCTTTTCCAGGGGCACTTATCATAGATGAAGAGCAAGTTATCTTAGGAAATAAAATAGGATTAGATTTTAGCCTAAAAGCAGTAAAAAAATTAGATATAATTAAAGTGAATAATAAACCATATGTTTTAGCAACTATCAATAATGATTGGGCTCAAGTATATCAATTAATGGAATAAATAAGATTATGAAACAATTCAAAACTTCTTTACTAACAACTGCAATTCTTTTGGTATTGTTTTCTTGTAAAGAGATTTCAGCACCCATAGAAATTACTACAGATCATTTTCACACGTCTATAGACAAAGTAGTAGAAGTTATGATTCATGATATATTTTCTCCACCAGTAGCTAGTAGAGTATTTGTGTATCCAAATATAGCAGCTTATGAAATATTAGCTCAGAATGATTCTACATATTCTTCTTTAAAAAATCAAATAAATCATTTAGGAGCTATTCCTTCTCCAAACCAACCAACCAAGATAAATTATCCACTTGCGGCATTAATTGCACATATACATTTAAGCAAACAGTTGATTTTTTCTGAGGCTAAAATAGAAAAACATAGAGATAGCTTATACAATGTTTGGGAAGCCACTAATCCTAGAGAATTCAGGGAGTCAAAAGCTTACGGATTGGAGGTTGCAGCATATATTACAGACTGGATGAATAAAGATAATTATGCACAAACTAGAACGATGCCAAAATTTAGTGTAGATTCTAACGATGAGGGGAGATGGCAACCTACACCTCCTTCATATATGGATGGTTTAGAACCTCACTGGGATAAAATACGGTCTTTTGTTTTAGAATCAGCAGACCAATTTAAACCAGTGCCTCCACCAAAATTTTCAATGAATAAAGATTCTGACTTTTACAAAGAACTTGTTGAGGTTTACGAGATTAGTAAAGAAATTACCAAAAAGGGTGACAGCTCAGAAGAAATTGCCATTGCTCAATTTTGGGATTGTAATCCATACGTATCTGTGACTCGTGGACATTTGATGTTTGCTGTAAAAAAAATAACTCCAGGAGCTCATTGGATTGGTATCACAAAAATTGCTACTAAAAAAGAAAAGGCAGATTTTAATAGAACAGTTTTTGCTTACACAAAGACATCTATTGCTATTGCTGACGCGTTTATTAGTTGTTGGGATGAAAAATATAGAAGTAATTTGGTGCGTCCAGAAACATTAATAAACACCTATTTTGACGATGAATGGAAACCCATTTTACAAACACCTCCTTTTCCAGAATACACAAGTGGTCATTCTGTTGTGTCTGGTGCAGCATCAACAGTTTTGACCTCAATTTTTGGAGATAATTTTAGTTTTGCTGATGATACTGAACTTCCTTTTGGATTACCAATTCGAAGTTATAAATCATTTAAACATGCTGCAAACGAAGCTGCAATTAGTAGAATGTATGGAGGTATTCATTATAGAGCTGCTGTAGAAGTAGGAGTAGGCCAAGGAAGAAAAATAGGAGAATTGGTTACTGAAAAATTAACAATGTTAAACAAGTAGAATATAACAATTCATATATTTTATTTATTACAATATTTAAAGGTAAATGAAAAAAATTAGTACTATTATAGGATTTCTAACAATTGGTTTTTTACTATGGTATTTCATTATAAAACCCTATGATTATTTAGTTACTTTTAAAGTAAAAACAACTGCAGGGACTATTAATCAATCTATCAAACTTTGGAATACAAGTCTAGAAAACTCAAGCCCTATTCAACAAGAAAATCTTAAAAACTTAACACAGCAGATTATAGTTAAAGACTCGACCTTCAATTATAATTGGTCTATAAGCTCAGTAAATGATTCTATTTCTAAAGTAAATGTTTACGTAACAGACATTGATCATAGTTTTGCTAATAAAATTTCTATTCCATTTGGAACTACAGATTTCGAAAAAAGAACACAGAACACCATCACTGATTTTATAGATAAGCTAAAAGAGCACTTAAACAAAATTAGAGTACGTGTAGTTGGTATAGATAGTACTAGAACTACTTATTGTGCTTATATTCCAATGAAAGGTTTGCAAATTGAAAAAGCCAGAGGAATGATGCAAAATTATTCCCTATTAACTTCTATCCTTTCTGCTGAAAATATTGAAATGAATGGAACACCTTTTGTTGAAATAACAAATTGGAACACTCAAAATGATAGTATTGCTTATAATTTTTGTTTTCCTGTCATAAAAAGTGATTCTCTTCCAATAGATCCCCGAATTCAGTATAAACAATATAGTGGAGTAAAAGCTTTAAAAGCGTCCTATAATGGAAACTATATTACCTCTGATAGAGCTTGGTATGCATTGTTAGATTATGCAGGAAATAATGACATTGAGATAGTAAAAAAACCCCTGGAAGTTTTTTATAGCAATCCAAATTTTGGAGGTGATGAATTGAAATGGGAGGCTCAAATATACCTACCTATAAAAGACTAGTGTCTAGCAACTTGCTATATTCTAAGAAAATGAGTTTGTTCAATTTTTTAGAGGATGTTCAATTTTTTTCACTGAATAATTGTACACTTTGTATTCACTAGAATTTAATACTTTAGTTGGACTTTCAGTATAATTAAACTTTAAAATACATAAACATATAATGACTAATAACTCACTACAAGAAAGAAGCTGGTGGAAAGAGGGGATTGTGTATCAAATCTACCCAAGAAGTTTTAAAGACACTAGCGGAAATGGTGTTGGTGATTTAAGAGGAATCATTCAAAAATTAGATTATATAAAAAGTTTAGGTGTTACCATGGTTTGGCTAAACCCTATTTATGAATCTCCAAATGATGATAATGGTTATGATATTAGTGACTATTGTGCTATTATGAAAGAGTTTGGCACTATGGAAGACTTTGATGAATTGCTTGAAGGTTTGCACAAACGTGGCATGAAATTTATCATGGATGTAGTTGTAAACCATAGTAGTGATGAGCATGAATGGTTCCAACAATCTCGTAGTTCTAGAGACAATTCATATAGAGATTATTATCATTGGTGGCCTGCTGAAAAAGGGAAACCAAATCATCGATGGAGTTTTTTTGATGAAAACAGTGATGCCTGGAAATATGATGAACAAACAGATTCATATTACTTACATTACTTTTCTCAAAAACAACCTGATTTAAATTGGGAAAATCCAAAAGTGCGCCATGAGGTTTATGATATTATGAAATTTTGGGCAGAAAAAGGTGTAGATGGTTTTCGTTTAGATGCTTTTCAATATGTAAGTAAAGATATTACTTTTCCTCCCTTCCCTGAGGGGTATGATGTAGATGTGCCTAGTGTGATTGAATATCATGGTATGGGACCTCATATACATAGTTATTTAAAAGAAATGAATGAACAAGTTTTGAGTAAGTATGATGTCTTTGCAGTTTCAGAAGGAGTTGGTAGTACTTTACAGGACGCCCACGATTTAGTAGATGAGGATCGTGAAGAATTACAAATGGCGTATCATTTTGAAGCTACAGATATGGTTACTACATTAGAGAAATGTACTCTAGCTCAATTTAAAGAATCGTTTACAAAATGGGATAAGTCATTTGCTGAAAAAGGGTGGATTGCTATTTATTTATCGAATCACGATCAATCTAGATTTATAAATCGATATGGTAGTGATAAGCCAGCATTTAAAGATTATTCTGCAAAGTTACTGAATACATTTATTCTTTCTATGCGAGGAACACCTTACACGTATTATGGAGACGAATTAGGGATGACAAATATTGGATTTACAAAAATTGAACAGTACAAAGATATAGCAGCCATTAATGGGTATAAGAAAGCAGCATCAGATGGTGAGGATCTGGATCACTATCTGAAAAAATTAAATTTACTTTCAAGAGATAACGGTAGAACACCAATGCAATGGGATGCTACAAAAAATGCTGGGTTTTCGAATGAAACACCATGGTTGCCTGTTCATAAAAATCATACAACAGTTAATGTCCTAAATCAAGAAAACGATCAAAACTCTGTATTGAATCATTTCAGAAAAATGGTAGCATTAAGAAAAGATAATTTGTTACTAGTGTATGGTGAATATGAAATTATTCAAGAAGAGCACCCAACAATATATGCTTACAGTAGAACTTTAGAGGATCAGAAAATGTTAATTCTATTGAATTTTTCAGAGTTAGAGTCTAGTATTGAGTTGTCTAATTATGATGATTCCAAAGAAGTTCTTATAAACAACTATAGTGAGCTCTCAGTTGATAAAAACACCATCACTTTAAAGCCTTATCAGGCTGTAGTTTTGAAGTTATAATTTAATATTAAATAACCAATATGAAAATATCGAAACCAAGTTTATCCTTTTGGCAAATCTTTAATATGAATGTTGGGTTCTTAGGAATTCAATACAGTTTTGGATTACAGCAAACAGCAATCAACCCTATTTTTTTATATTTAGGAGCTTCAGAAGATATGTTACCTATATTAAATATTGCAGGCCCAGTTACAGGGTTAATAGTTCAACCTATTATTGGAGCACTGTCAGATAAGACATGGTCTTTAAAATGGGGTAGGCGTAAACCTTATTTCTTGATAGGTGCTTTGCTTGGAAGTATTTGTTTGTTTATGTTTCCTCATAGTCCGGTTCTCTGGTTTGCTGTTGGATTACTTTGGATTTTAGACGTTGGTAATAATGTTGCCATGGAGCCTTACAGAGCTTTTGTAGGGGATAAATTACCTGAAAAACAATTGAGTTTAGGGTATCAAATGCAGAGTTTATTTTGTGGACTGGGCACATTACTAGCGACAGGATCAATTCTCTTATTTCAATATTTATTTGGTGAGGAAGCAGATGTTGCTGGAACCATTCCACAATGGATTTATTATTCTTTTTATATCGGTGCTATTCTATCTTTAACCACCATTTTATGGTCAGTATTCAAAACAACTGAGATTTCTCCTTCGGCTGAGGAATTGAAGGAAATCAATAAGATTAAACAATTATCATTACTAAATAAAATGGCCAAACCTTTCATTGAAATTAGAGAAGCAGTGAAAGAGATGCCAAAATTTATGTGGAAAATTGGCGCTGTATATCTTTTTCAATGGTATGCCTTATTTGTGTATTGGCAATTTTCAACACCACTTTTTATGAAAACAATGGGCTATTCTATCTCTGAAGCTGGATCTCAATCTGCAGCAATGAGTCTAACATACAATACAACAACGATGCTTATTGCTTTAATTTTAGTACCTCTAACGTTAAGGTTTGGAAATAAAAAAATGTATGCTATGAGTCTCTTTGGAACCGCTTTTGCACTGTTCTGTATCCCATTTATAACTGATCCTTGGTTTGTATTAATTCCAATGATCTTATTTGGTATTGGCTGGGCTGCCATGATGGGAATACCGTACACCATGGTTTCTAGAATTGTTCCTCAAGAGAGAAGAGGGGTGTATATGGGGATCTTAAACATGATGATTGTTATTCCAATGGGTATAGAAACCCTAACTTTTGGACCTATTTACAAGTATTTGTTATCTGATAATGCTATCTATGCCATGTTATTTGCAGGGGTATTTTTTGCTATAGCTGCCCTATTAGCTTTAAGATTAAACGAAACGTCAAACAAATAAATAAAACTGAATAAAAGTAGTAATAATGAAAATAAAAAATTTAGTAGTAGCACTATCAATTCTATTTTTTTCTTGCCAAAAAGATGAAGAGGTAAACAAAAATGACAAACTAATAGCTCCAATTTCTGATCAGGTATTAGAAACAGCAGTTATTTATGAGGCTAATATTAGACAATATTCTAAAGAAGGAACTTTTAAAGCATTTACGAAAGACATTCCAGTACTAAAAGAATTGGGCGTTAAAGTAATTTGGTTAATGCCTATCAATCCAATTTCAGAAATAAAAAGAAAGGCAACCGATGGTTCTTTTACAAGTGAAATTGAGGATAAAGAAGAACGTAAAAAATACTTAGGGAGTTATTATTCTGTATCTGATTATAAAGCCATTAATCCAGAATTTGGAAATAAAGATGATTTTAAAGCGTTGATAAATACCGCTCATAATAACGGAATATATGTCATTGTAGATTGGGTGCCAAATCATACAGGATGGGATCATCCTTGGATAATCAACCATCCAGACTGGTATACTCAAAATGAAAAGGGGGAAATCATAGATCCAATTAATCCAGATACAGGAAAATCTTGGGGATGGACAGATACTGCAGATTTAAATTATGACAATCTAGACATGCAGCAAGAGATGATTAAAGATTTAAAATACTGGGTCAAAAATTTTGATATAGATGGGTATAGAATGGACGTTGCACACAAAGTTCCACCTGTATTTTTTAATGAGGCTATTAGTGAATTAAAAAAAATAAAGCCCATTTTTATGCTAGCCGAGGCAGAGCAACACGACCTTTTTAGAAATGGTTTTGATATGCAATATGCATGGGAAGGGCACCATATTTTAAATAGTATAGCTAAAGGAGAAGCTACTGTTAGTGATTTTGACACGTATATGAATAAACAAAGTGAAGTCTTAGAAGCTTCAGATTTTAACATGAATTTTGTGACTAATCATGATGAAAATTCTTGGAGTGGAACTGTCAAAGAACGATTGGGGGAGGCTAGTGAAATTTTAACAACTCTTGTTTATACCATGCCCGGGATGCCCTTAGTTTATAGTGGTCAAGAATATGATTTAAACCATCGGTTAAGGTTTTTTGAAAAAGATAGTATTCCAAAGACTAAAGGAACTACCTGGAATTTACTCAAAAAATTAGGAGATTTAAAAAATAATCATGCTGCATTTCATGGTGGTAAATTAGCAGCATCTTATGAACGATTGTCTACTCAAAATGAAAATATAGTTGCTTTTAAAAGAAGTAAAGAAAATGTAGATGCATACTTTATAGGGAATTTATCTAATGAAGAACAAGTGTTTTCCATCAACTTAGAAGGTAATTACAAAGACCTATTGCAAAACAAAAATATCGAGTTTAAACTCGATAAATTAACGTTATCACCTTGGAACTATTATTTAGTGTCAAAAATTAACAATGAGTAAGATAGTTTGTTTTGGCGAAGTCCTCTGGGATGTTTTCCCAACACATAAAACAATTGGAGGAGCTCCTTTAAATGTAGCTTTGAGATTGCAATCATTTCAAAATGATGTTTCTCTTATCAGTTGTTTAGGTGATGATACATCTGGAGATGAACTTCAGTTAGAACTTCAAAAATATAATATCTCCTCTTATTATATTCAAAAGGATAAAGAATATAAAACCAGTACTGTAGCCATTTCTTTAGATAAAAACGGTAGTGCTTCGTATCTAATAAATCAACCTTGTGCTTGGGACAATATTCAATTAAATAGTGAGCTTAAATCATTAGTTAAAAGTTCTGAAGCTTTTGTTTTTGGTAGTCTAGTAGCTAGAAGTAATACTTCTAGAAATACCCTTATAAAACTTCTACCTTTTTCAAAATTTTCTGTTTTTGATGTTAATTTAAGACCTCCTCATTATGACCTTAGCTCAATTCAAGTTCTTATGAATGCAGCTAACTTTATAAAATTTAATGATGACGAAATCATAGAAATTTCAAAGAGTTTAGGTATTCAAGGAGAATCTATTGAACATACTATCTTATATGTAGCTACTCATACTAATACAGCATCTATATGTGTAACTCTGGGAGAGAAAGGGGCTATTTTATATTATGAGAAAAGTTTTTTTTATTGTAATGGATATCAAGTTAAAGTTGCAGATACTGTTGGATCAGGAGATTCATTCTTGGCTACGTTAATAGATGTTTTATTAAAGAGGAAAGACCCACAATTAGCAATTGACAAGGCGTGTGCGGTTGGAGCTCTTGTGGCTAAAAGTAGAGGAGCAAATCCAATGATATCAAAAGTGGAGATTGATACTATTATGAATCAAGATGTACCATAAATTTGGTACAACAAAAATAAAAATAAATAGACTAGTAGATAAAATCGATAAAAATTTCTCGCATTTATATATGAGGAATTTTCTGAAAACATAGTTCCAAAAAGAGCTTTTATTTCTTTTATAAATAGGGGTTTAATATTAATTTTCCAATCATTTGTTTGATAGACAATTTTTCTAAAATTACTTCTGTAATAAGACAAGGGTAGCCCCCAAATAATAAAAGCGATTAGCCATATATTATTCTTAAAAAATTCTAGCATTTTATTTTTTTTTTGGAAACCAAGGGATAAAGGCATTAGTAGATTCTATATATTCTTTATATCCTGGTTTTGTTTTATTTAATGTTTTTTCTAACAAAGCAACCCCTGAAATTTTGATAATTAAATAGATCATTGCGAAGGCACCAATAATATGCCAATATCCTCCAGAAGCTATCGAAAACAGTCCAAAAGAGAACCAAACTGTGGCATCACCAAAATAATTTGGATGCCTTGTATACCGCCATAAACCAGCTTTAAGAATTGAGCCTTTATTAGCCGGATTCTTCTTAAATTTTGTTAATTGATAATCACCAACAGACTCAAATAAAAATCCGATACACCAACATAATAGGGCTATATAATCTATGCTATTTAGTTCGTTACTAGAAGTTTCTCCATGAATGCCAAACAGTGGTAGAGAAACAATCATTATTAAGCTTCCTTGTAAAATAAAAACTTGAAAAAAACTGAACCACCAATATCTATCCTCTCCATAATTTCGCCTAAATTCTTGGTATCTAAAATCTTCTGGCTTTCCATAATTTCTTTTAAATAAGTATGCAGATAGGCGAATTCCCCATATACTAACTAATAGTAGTACTATTATATTACGAGTGAAGATATGTGGTTCTAATATAAAGTAGGTTAGATTAACCAACACAAATCCCATTCCCCAGAAAGCATCAACAATACTTACGTTTTTTATCGGAATACTTACTAGCCATAAAATGACCATTAAAAATAATATTACAGATAACGCTATTAGAAAATTCATAAATAGATTTAAAAGTGTTATTAATTAAAAAGCACTTATTTAACCAATAGCATAATTATTAAACCAATTACCACACCTTTTATAAAGCATATCCAATATAATTGGTAGTATGAAATTTTCCATTTAATTCTTATCTGATCAATAAGATTTTTGTGCCATTCTAACATTTTAATAATAAAAAAATTAATTATTCAGCATCTTCAAATGAAGCAAAGAAACCTCCAAAATCAAAGTAATCTCCTCCAGCAGCTATTTTACCATCTACAAAATCAAAAGTATGATAAGAGTGGAGGCTGAAAGATTTACCTGTTTCAACATGTGTGCCAGTCCATGTTCCATAAGTTCTTACACTTCCGTCTAACTTTCCAGTTTCTGCTAGAACACCTGGTAGCCAGTTATCAGGAGTATATTGAATATTATCAAATAAAGTCTGGTACATCTTTAGAGCTTCTATGTGCTCTGATTTACCATATTGCTTAGAGCCATACATGGGTGGTTGCCAAAGTAAATCATCATGAATCATTGCAGTCTGAGCAGCTATATCTTCAGTTCCGTGCGCCAACATAAAATTCTTAGCAATCTCTAAATTAGCTTCATATTTAGGATTGTTTTCATTTTCAGGGGCACATGAAGCTATAAATAATAGCAATGTGATTAAGGATAATTTAAAAATTGTTTTCATTTTTTTCGTATGTATTTGATGTTATATATCTATAAATATAAGAAATTAACTTTGTCTTTTACTAATGTGACTGCAAAATGATATTTTGATAATCCATTAAAAATTCATAAATTACTTTCTTTTAAAAACTAAAATATTCATATTATGAAACTATTATTTAAAGGAATTTTCTTACTAATGACTACAGTTCTATTTGTTAATTGTAACTCAAGTGGAGGAAAAAATTTAGTAGCTGGAGACAACTATGGTAAAACATATAGTATTGGAGATAATGCTATGTCTGAAAAACTACAGATGTTATCAGAGGCATATAGCATGCAAAATACAGACGAGTTAGTAAAACATTATGATGCAGATTTCCTTGGTGAAAACGGAGTGGAAACTACACGAGAATGGTTAGAATCAATGGATTCAATTAGCATGAAGCCATATGTAATTATCCCAGTAAAACTTCAGGGAGATCCAGACACAAAAGTATTAGCATGGTCTAAAGAAGAACGTCATTATAAAAATGGTTCTTATGAAAAATTAGATCTTATGGAATTTTTTAATTTCAATCAAGAAGGGAAAGTTGATGCATTTAGACAATGGAAATCTATTGATTCTTCAAACTTTGGAAAATCTTATGGTGGAAAATTTATTGGGAAAGATAATAATGAATATTCAGGAAGGCCATTAGTGTTTTCAGATAGAAATGAAGTAGCCATTATAGAAAAATTAATAAAAGATTATAATGATATGAATGCAGATGAGTTTGCAAAACCTTTTGCAGATCTTTCAGTTTTAAATGATTATAAAGGAAAAGCAACGAAGATGAAAAAAAAGGATATGGCTGGTCTTTTTAATGATTATAAATCTGTAAACTGGGTTCCTTATGCAATTGTTCCTTTAAAAATATACAATACAGATGCTGCCTCTGGAGTTCAAGTAATGTCTAAGGAAACAAGAGTTTTTAAAAATGGACGAGTGTGGGAGAAAGAATTATTTGAAATTTTTTACTTTGATTTAGATGGGAAAATTAATTCTATGACCCAATACGCAAGAGATTTTTAATCACAGAAAGTTAAACATTACAAGAGCTGCAATTTATTTGCAGCTTTTTTTTTGAATAAATTTTTATATTTGAGGCATGAAATTTTCTTATTTTTTATGGTTATTTTTATTTGCAGGAATCATCTATGGACAAGAATTTAAAAAAAAGATATATGTAAATCAAACAGATACACTTCCTTATCGGTTATTACTTCCTGATAATTATAACCCCAAAAAATCGTATCCACTACTTGTTTTTCTTCATGGAGCTGGAGAAAGAGGAAACGATAACGAGAAACAATTGATACACGGTAGTAATTTGTATACCTCAGAGATTTTCAGAAAAAATTATCCTGCTATTGTTGTTTTTCCTCAATGTTCTGAGAATTCTTATTGGGCTAGTGTTCATAAAACTTCTTCCAAAAAACTAGAAAAGAGATTCAAGTTTAAAAAAACATTAAAGACATTCCGTACACAAGAATTATTAGAATTTTTTTTATATGATTTGGAGAAGTCCTATGCTATAGATCCTTCAAAAAGATATCTTGGAGGTCTTTCTATGGGAGGAATGGGCACTTTTGAATTGGTAACCAGAATGCCAGATTATTTTGCAGCTGCATTTGCCATTTGCGGAGGCGGAAACCCTTCATGGTCAAAAGTACTTCGTAAAACTCCTTTTTGGATTTTTCATGGTGATAAAGATAATGTAGTTTCGTATCGTTTTTCAAAACAAATGTTTCGTAAAATGAAACGATTTAATAAGGCTACTAAATTTACTTCTTACGAAGGAGTAAATCATGAAAGTTGGAATAATGCCTTTCAGGAGACACAACTATTTCCTTGGATTTTTTCTTTTAAAAGATCTATGTAAAAACAGATTTCTTAAAAAATTTATTAAGCAAAGTAAATGTAGATTCCAATTACTATAACACAAATTGCTATTCCTGCTTGTGTTGTGTATTTCCATGGAGTAATATCTACTTGTTTTGTATGCTCTTGAACAAATTCCTCTTTTCTAGGATATAATTTACCAATGAGTAACATGATCCCTACATTTAGAATAAACAACAAAGCCATTACATCTAAAAAGTGAGGATATGCTTGTGCCTCAATTAATGCTAGAGCAGCTTCGTCTTTGATACCGTTATCTTTTGCTAATTTCAATGCATTGGACACAAAGTATGGTTGCATAAAAAATTGACTAGCTATGTATAATAAACAACCAGAAGCTAGTCCAATTTTAGCAGCAATAGCTGGTACACGTTTAGTTAAATAACCCACTACAATAATGGTTAAAATAGGAATACTGTAAATTCCGTTAATCTCTTGGAGATAATCAAATAAACTTCCAGCATTAGCAATCAGCGGAGCAATAAACATAGCAGCAATCGCTAAAACAACACCAAAGATTTTTCCATATTTTACAATTGTTTTCTCATCTGCCTCTTTATTGATGTGTTGTTTATAAACATCAATTCCAAATAAGGTAACAGAGCTATTTAATACACTATTAAAAGAACTTAAAATAGCTCCAAATAATACTGCAGCAAAAAAACCTACCCAAGCTGAAGGAAGTACTTCTTTAACTAACATAGGGTATGCAGAATCTGCACTTTCTAGATTTCCTTGAAATAGATGAAATGCAATAATACCAGGTAGCACTACAATAATAGGTCCCAATATTTTTATAAATGAGGCAAGTAATAATCCTTTTTGTCCTTCCTTAAGGTCTTTAGCTCCTAAAGCTCTTTGAATAATTTGTTGGTTAGTCCCCCAATAAAATAATTGCACCAACATCATTCCTGTAAATATGGTATAAAATGGTACAGGATCAGTAGGGCCACCCATAGATTTAAACTTCTCTGGATTTTCTGTGGTTAAAACAGAAAGCCCCTCTAAAAGACTCCCATCACCAATCATTAATAACCCAAAAACTGGAATTAAGAGGCCACCAATTAACAATCCAATTGCATTGATAGAATCTGATACAGCAACAGCTTTTAAACCACCAAATACGGCATATATAGATCCAATAATTCCGATACCCCATACGCAAATCCAAATAGATTGGGTATGAGTTACTCCTAGTAATTGAGGGATATCAAACATACCGCTAATTGCTAATGACCCAGAATATAAAATCACTGGAAGCAATACCACAACATAACCAGATAGAAATAAAATAGAGGTTAGTGTCTTTGTTGTAACATCAAAACGTTTTGCTAAAAATCCAGGAACAGTTGTTAATCCCCCTTTTAAATATCTTGGCAATAAAAATATTGCTGTTACCACCATTGCAATAGCGGCTAGAGTTTCCCATACCATCACAGATAATCCACTTTGATATGCAGATCCGTTTAAACCAACTATTTGTTCAGTTGATAGATTGGTAAGTAAAAGTGATCCTGCTATTACTCCTGCAGTTAAGCTCCTTCCTCCAAGAAAGTATCCATCTGAAGAAGTTTCTTTGATATTTCTAGTTTTTAAGTAGGAAATGACAGCCACTAAAGCTGTAAATCCAAAAAATGATAAGAATAACATCATAGGTGATAAGTTGTAATTAGTGATAAATAGGGTTTGAAGATATATTTTTTATATTGAAAAGTAGATATAATTCTAAAAAAATAACCTCATCTATAGATGAGGTTATAAGTTTTAAAAACAAGGTTGATGTTTACTCATTAGCTTTTGCTCTTTCATACACATAAATCATCTTTATTTTTCCATTTACAAATAGAGCATCATGAACATGATGAACGGTTACCTCTTCACCATCGACCATATCAGTTAAATCCTGTCCAGAAGTTACCCATTGATTTAACACACCTTTATTATCGGTAAATTCATTTGCAATCATATATTTAGTTCTCCACTTAGGGCTACTATTGGTAAACCATTCCTCTAAAAATCCAATATGAGCTTCAGATCCATCAATTACATCCCCATTTGGTGGATACCCCTTAAAACCATCATCATTAATGTTTTTGATAGTTTCTAGGTCTTTTTCATTGTGTGCTTTAATATAGGTTTCCCAAAGTTTTGTGGTGTTCATATCCCCTCCATAAAGAGATATTCTTGTACTGTCATTAGGAATTTCAACTCCAATTGGATTGGGAGTGCTTTTCGATTCTGATTCATTACTGTTGTTACAAGAAATAGTAACAGTTGCCATTAAGAGTAATACTATTATATTTTTCATTTTTCTAAAATTTCAAGTTTTTTTATTGTTGAACAGCCATTACTTGTTCCCAAATTACACGAAGCCTAAAACCTTCTGGATCATATTCAGACATTTTTGATTTTGATGGCGGTGTAAAATCTGACACATCTAAAGCTTTCATAGCATCAACAAGAGTTTTGTAACCGTCCCATGTCATTACTGTGCTTTCATCTTGCCCCATTGGATAAATTTTAGCTCCAATACCCCAATTTGTTAATCCAGTTTTATCTTCTTTAATTGTTTTTTCCATCATTGGCTTCCATAAGTCTTGATTTTCACTAACAAAACCTTTCATATTTTTTGGACGAGCATAATTCCAAACAGAATATTTTCCTCCCTCACCAGGAATCTGATCTAATACTTTATAATTGTGAATTTCATAAACAGTATATGGAGACATCGCATCTTGTACATCAAACCCTAAAGATTCTGCATTCCATGAAGTACTTGTCATAGCTTCAATGGATGGATAGCCGTTAACAAAGGCATAATTAACATCATTATTGCCCGCTGTACCTACTTTACGCATCAATAACCAGAGGTTTTGTTCTCCTCTATCAATAGCAGCCTTCTTTACTTTAGACCAATACGTTGTTTCCTTTCGTTCAAATTCTTCAACATCATCAGAAGCTACTGATACATAAGTTATTGAATAATACTGAGCTGTCATTGATAGAGATGCAAGTAATGCAACTCCTAAAAGTAATTTTTTCATAATTTTAATGTAATTAAAAATGGATTAGTTAATAAATAGTTTTTCTAAAAATTTAGAAGTAACTAAAATAATAAATTAATTGTAAATAACAATTAATTTATAGTTCTTTTAAATAAAGATCCAGTTCTTTTAATAACTTTTTAGAACTTTGAATGTGGTTTTCATAAAGCCCAGTAAGAAGTGAAGTATTTGACCCTCCCCTAAAGAGTAATCTCATTATGATTTTATGCCCATCGTGAGATTTTAATGATTTACTGTACCAAGATATTTGAGTAAATAAATTTTTATGAACTTTCTCCCCTATACGTGTCCATTCATATATAAAACCATTTTTATCCAGTTCCAATTCAAGAGCATTGGCCCAATTTCTCTGATCAATTTCAAACATTTCTATTTCATTTACTTGATCATAATAACTGTACAATAATTTTTCAAGACTTTTTTTATGGAGATGTCTTAAAAAACCAGAACTTTTAAGAGATTCAAAGGCTGATCTATTATAATTTAATTGTTTTTCTATAATCATATCAAAAATAGATTGCTGAATTTTTAATTGATTAGAAAAATCATTGTTAATGAGCATTTGAGAAACTTCATTACATGCATGAGCATGATCAGTTCTAAATTTTAAAAGTTTCTCTGATTCTATTAAATCTTCCTGCACATTAGATTTTATTTTTTCAAAATAATTTTTTAATGCTTTTTTCTCCAATCGAGATTGATTCATATTATTTACTTGTAAAGCAATCAATATTCCTAGAGCTACTAATATAATTTCACCAATGGCATATTTTAAATATCCAGAAGAGTTTTTTGAGTTTGATCTTGCTTTTTTTAAGAGTTTAAACGACATGTAAAAGAGAATTTTATCTAAAGATTCAATGAATTAAATATAACGTTTTCATGATTATAAAAACTTTTTTCTAATTTAAAAATATTTTTTAAATTAGTTTCTTTTTAAAACGAATTATATTTTTAAATAATAACTATGAAAAATATATTTATTTTTCTATTAATATCTTTTAGTATGAATGCACAACAAGAACAATTACCGTTTTATGAAATTGGGAAGTATTCTTCAGAATATTCATCAACAAATGTTGTATCAAGAATGATCGAGGGATTAGGGTATCGATTTTATTGGGCAACTGAATCTTTAAATGAAGATGATTTAAATTATAAACCAAGTCAAGATAGCAGATCTACTTTTGAAGTAATAGATCACATCTATGGATTAACTCTTGCAATGGTTCTTACCATAGATGGTAAAGAATTTGATTTTTCACAGGATAAATTAGATTATCAGGGTTTAAGAGAAAAAACGCTAAAAAATCTTGAATATGTTTTTAATAGTCTCAAAGAAATCGAAGATTTGTCAACTTTAACAATCACACTAAATCAAGGAGGTAATAAAATGTCATTTCCTTTTTGGAATATGATTAATGGCCCAATTTCAGATGCGATCTGGCATTGTGGTCAAGTAGTTACCAACAGAAGAGCTAGTGGAAACCCTATTAATTCAAAAGTGAATGTTTTTGTAGGAAAAACAATGTAATAAACTCATTTTTTAAGCGATCAATTATTTAAGTTTCAATAATTTATTATTCATGAAATCTTTGGCAAATGCCAAAGATTTTTTTCTAGCATCTAAGTTGCCACCAACATGTACTCCTTTGTCAACACAGAAGAGAAAACCAATCTTCTGTAACATAGGATTAGACATTGGTAACCTCAAATAATTCATCAAAACATCTCCGTCTGCTGTTAAATCAAATAAACAATCTTTAAAACTATACCCTTTTTCATTCCAAACAACGGGTTTTTCACTATCAAACCCATGGTGTGCATCTGGATATGTAGTGATGCTTATATTGGTTGTATTAGATAGTTTTTCAACCAGATCTTCACAGGGTTTAGCCGGCGTCCAGTCATCTGCTTCACCTATTAAAATATGTATTGGTGCTTTTGTAAATGAAAGGTTTTCTGGATTTATAAAACAGGGTGGATAAAAAGCTAAATGCGCAGCAAAACTCACTTGATCTGTGATTGCCTCTTTTAAAGGCAACCAACCAGCAAATAGAGTTACTCCGCCGCCTAGACTCCACCCAGTGATTGCTACTTTATCCTCATTAATCTTAGGATGTTTAGCAAGTTTTTCTAGTGCTCTATAGGCATCAAGAATAACAGCAGCAATGGTAACTTCATCTTGTGATCCTACTGTTGAGGTAATGCCTCTACTTTTAAAACTATTAAGTTGAAATGTAGCAAAGCCTTGTTCTTGATACATTTTAAGATAATCTAAGTGATGTTTTCTCCATCCCATACTCCCAGCAACTCCGATAATTAAAGGGTATTTTTTGTCAGAATTTAAACTATCTACGGGGATTGTGAGTTGTCCAAAAACTTGCTGCTTTTCTTGACCATCTAAATCTGTAATGATGTCGCTTAATGAAAATGGATTGGCACTTTCAAAATGAATGATTTCTTTTTTATTTTGAGCATTTATACAAAAACTAATAAAAAGTAGCACTATACTAAGTCTGTTCTTTATTTTATTCATTTTGTTATATTTTTTTGTTTAATGAAAAATAATATGAAGTGCAACTAAACTTATTGCTAAAGTAATTCCCCAATTTCTAATTTTTGTATTAGAGGGCTGAAAAAGAGAAGTCAGTTTATGAATTTCCCCCTTGTTTCCGAGTAATGCAAAACCTAAACTCGCTGCTATAACCCAAAAGGCTCTTAAAAAATAATTCATTTCAGGAAATAATAATTGTAATCCAATATTAATTGGCAGTGAGGCAATAAAAGCCATTAAAACAATTTTTCTATTTGGTTTTATTAATAAAACTGCGGCACAGATTAACACCACTATTCCACAGTTAATATAATAACGAAGATTATTTAGCGTATGGGTAAAGGCTGAATTAGGGTTGTCAAATTTTAAATACAACAAAATGAATCCCATAATTAATGCTGTGCCAAGGCTGAATAGAATGGTTTTACGCCCTGCATTTATTTTTTCATGATCAGTAGCTTTTTTATTGATATACGTTGCATAAACATCTGTAGACCAAAGTGTGGCTAATGAGTTAAAAGTAGAGTCTACGGTGCTCATTAAGGAGGCAAATAGGCCACAGAGAATAATTCCCTTAACTCCATTAGGTAGATATGTTTTTACTAGGTAAGGAAAAGCTAAGTCAGGTTCTGAAAGACTATCTCCAAGAATCCCATAAAGTGCAATTCCTGGAACTATAATAATAACAGCCATAAAATACTTAAGCAACCCTCCCACCATTAAACCTGTTTGAGCATGAGCAACACTTTTTGCTGCTAAGGCTCTTTGAATTACAGTTTGGTTTGCACACCAATAGTTAATATTTAAAAAGAATAGTCCAAACAAATGGGTCCAAGGCAATGTAGAATGATCACTTGGTAAATGAAGATGCATTTTTTCAGGAACTTTTACATAGAGTTGTTCCCAACCTCCCAAATGATAAATAGCAGTTAAGCAAACTACAATACCTCCAAGAAGTAATGTTCCAAACTGAATGATATCTGTCTTCACTACTGCGCTAAGCCCACCAAAATAAGTGTATACTGCTGAAAATACTCCAAGGATAACAATTAACATGGCAATGCGAATCAATCTATTTTCACTTAAAAAAGACAACTGTTCACTAAAAACCATATCAGCGGCATAGGCTCCCCAGAAAAGTGCAGCTCCGAGAGTTACAGTTGCAAAAAGCGCCATATTGGTTAATGAGTAAAAAAGAGCTATGCGTTTCCCTAATTTTTTTGAAATAAATTGGGTGATGGTGGTTATTTTTTCTTTTAAAAAAAGAGGAACAAAAACAAAAGCACCTAATAAAATTCCTTGAACGGCATTAATTTCAAGATTTGCTTGAGCTAAACCAAATAGATAAGCAGAGCCCATCATTCCCAAAAATTGATACCCTTGTATATTTGTTGCTATGGTAGATAGTGCAATAGAGTACCATGGTAAATTTCTCGAACTTAAGAAGTACTCATCTGCAGAACTGTCTGCACTAATTTTACCTCGAAGTGCGACTAGTAATATAATGGTAAAATAAGCGATTACAATTATAAAGTCTATCATAGTTATTTTCTTAAACCATTTGCCAGAGGACTATTAGGCTCTGAAATTGGTATGCGCTCAAATACTTCTGGAAGAGAAACAGTTTTTAATCTTGGGAGTACCAATCTAGCAAAGATTTTGCACTCTTTATCATGAGGGTATCCAGAGAATATAAATGAATTAATCCCCATTTCAATATAACGTTCAATTTTTGCTACAACCTGATCTGGATTCCCAACAATAGCTGCACCACAACCTGAGCGTGCTAATCCAATTCCTGTCCATAAGTTAGGTTCTACATAATATTTTTCATCAGACTCTTCTCTTAACTTTGACTGTCTAGACACTCCTAAAGAGGCAGCATCTTGAGCTCTATTTCTGATATCAGTTCCTCTTTCTATATCTAATTTTGAAATTAATAAATCTGCATAATCACGAGCTTCTTGTTCAGTTTCTCTAACAATTACATGAACTCTAAGCCCAAATTTAACAGTTCTATTATAGTTCGCAGCTTTAAGACTCATGGTATCCATTAAGCCTTTTAATTTTGATTCTGTTTCAGGCCACATGAGATATACATCACAAAATTCTGCACAAAGATCTACACCATCTGGAGAATAGCCTCCAAAATAAAGTAGAGGACCGCCATTTTGTTGGTAAGGCTTTACAGGTCTTGAGGGTAAATCTAATTGGTAATATTTTCCTTCAAATTTTATTTCGTCTTGTGTCCAAGATTGTTTTAAAATTTGAATGACTTCTCTAGAACGGGCATAACGTTCTTTTGAAGATAAATCCATTCCAGGCAAGTTAGATGAAATAATATTAATTGTTAATCTTCCTTTGAGCATATGATCCAAAGAAGCAATTGTTCTGGCCAACATGGGCGGGTGTACTTCTCCACAACGTATGGCCACTAAAAAATTAATGTTTTCTGTTAGACTTGCCATTCCTGCCACAAATGATAAAGGGTCTTGACCTACTTGATAAGAGGAGGGGCATAGTACATTTTTAAAACCTAATTTATCTGCTGTTTTTACAATAGAAGAGGTATTCTCCCAAGAGCTTTTATAAAGAGGGTTTCTATTTCCTAAAAAATCATCGTCTCCATTACATAATGGAGCAAACCATGAAATTTCCGCACCACCAATATTGGATAAGTTATTCTTATTCATCATCTAGAGTAGATAAAATTTGATGTCTTTAAAAGACTGTTATTTTATTCAAAAAACAAAAATATAGTATTCTGAATGGATTCTCATTTCACTAAAAATAATGATAAAGAATGAGTAATTGTGACTCAAATAAATTTTTTTTTAAAGTCCAATCAGGTATTGGAACTTAAAGAAGAATTGGGTTTGATTAAATTGCAGCAATTGAAAGTGAGCACCTTCAATTTCTTCAATGGTATTTTGGTTTCCACCAAGATAGAAAATTGTTGATGGGTTTGGATTCCATTGCACTAAAGGTTGAATAAAGAATTGATCAGTAAATGTGTTTTTTTGAGAAACGAGTCTTACATTAAATTCATTACTAAACTGATATCTTAAGTTTAAACGAGCAATACTACCTTCAAAATAATTTCCTAGACCATTTGTTTTTTCTAGTCTTGAATATCGTATTGATGGATTTATAGTTAGGTTGTCATTCACTTGAAAATTTAGGGCCATAAAAGAGGAGGTAAGGTCTCCAATTTCTGGGATCTCTTCGTTAACAGAAAGGTCTTTTCCACTGTTAAGATTTGCTCTAAAATTAAAGGATTCACTTGGAGATCCGTTTACAGAAAATGAATGCGTGGGTAAGTTGTTGAAGCGAATTCCTAAGAAGGTTTTTACGGCATCATAATCTAATGTGTAGGATAGTTCTGTTTGTCCGTAAGTTTTTAAGGAAGCAAATAAGTCTACACTAAAGTTTTTGTATAAATCTTCAAAAGTATACACCACATCTATCTTAGTTCCAAAGCCAAAAGATTGTAGGGCAGGTTTGTTTATAATATTGATATATTCATGAAAAAGAGTTCCCCATTTACGGTTATTTTTAACTACAAAACCAACGTCAGATCTGTACTGCGGAGAAATATTTCTGTAATATACATAACTTTGCCAGTGTTCAGTTTTTCTATACAGTTGAATGTAAAGAGCATCTCCATTAATTTTGTCACCATCTAACGCAATTGTTTTTCCATTAATGGTAGCGTCTGTATCAATCCAATCATTTATAGGTTCTTCATTAAAGTTTTTGAAAACTTCAAAACTTAGACGGAGGTTTTGATTTAATAGAAAAAGTCCGTCAAATCCAAAAAGATGGCCAAACCCACCTCCTTTGTAGAATCGATTCATCATGACCCCACCAAATCGAGATTTAGGACTTAATAAATGTTGATAGCGAAGTACATTTACCAAACTTTTACCTCCCTGACCTGTGTAAGATCTGTCTTCACTACCTACAAGGTAAACAGAGTTTTGATCCAATGCATTCAGTAAAAATATCCTAGATTTTTTTCCTTGACTCAATAATTTAGTTGCAATGGATGGATTTACTATTGATCTAGAGTAAAAGGCACCATCAGTAAAATTAACAAGATCTGTTCCTCGATTAAAAAAGGGTCGCCTTTCTGGATATTGTAAAGAAAAAGAAGAATTTACATCAATTTGAGTCACATCAGCCTCTACTTGAGAAAAATCGGGGTTTAATGTTAATTCAAAACTCGTATTCTTATTGATATCTAAATTCAATCCTAAACCTACTTTTCCTTTTACAGACCCATAAGCAATTTTTTCATCAGGGCTATTTCTAGATCCCTGAATATTACTTGAAACATAGGGTAGTATTTCTAATCTTTTATCAATAACAATGTCTTCTAAAATTAGATTATCTGTAGTTTGACAAACCACACAATTATTGTTTCTATCTCTTGGTTGGCTACTCACTTCAATTTCGTTTCCATTTTCGAAGTATCGTCTGTAAAAGTTGATGTGCCATTCTTGATCTGTGCCATTTGGGAAAGGAATTTCAGAAAAAGGTATTTTCATTTCTACAGTATACCCATCATCTATTATGGCAGCTTTAGATTCAAAATTCATATTAAATGTACTGTCATATCTATCTTCGTCAGATAAGGCATTTACCTGCTTTACATCGAATTGACTCCCCAAAGCATTTACAGCCAAACCTAAATTGTTTCTTGCGTCGGCAAAAGGATCTAAGCGAACTAGGATAAGATCATCATTCCAAATATTAAAGTCATCTCTTGGGCGAATAGAGGCACGAATATTTTTTGGATCGTCTTCTGCATGAACTGCAATAAATAAAAAAGTATCAGAGTAAGATATGTATGCAGTAGTTTTTTTCTTAGCCTGTAAATTATTGGCAGGATTAAATTCAATGTCTAAAGATATTTTTGTAGCATCTTTCCAAATTTTTTCAGACAATAGCCCGTCTAAGGTAACTTCATTTTCTTTTATTTTAGTTGGCTTATAGGTTTCTTGCGCAAGAATTACATGCAATGAAAAGAAGAAAAAGAAGAAAATTAAAAATCTCATATAAAAAAATAACTTTCAAAAGTAATTTTTTTGGGCTAATAAATTACGTATAAATATAAAATTGGCTTTCTTTTAAGAGTTTGGATTGTAATGTTAAGTATGTTATAAACGTATCTTTAAGGTTTTTCTAATATTTCTTGACGACCCTCCTGCTTTGATATTGTATTCCCCTTTCTCTAATGACCAGTCATTTATTGATACATTCCAATAACTTAGTTCGTTAATCGGAATTTTAACAGAAATATCAGTAGATTCATTATTTTCTAAGAGCTTTGTTTTAGCGAAAGATTTTAATTCTTGAGAAGGTCTTTTTATCGTTGAATTTAGTTTTTCTGTATAAAATTGAACTACTTCTTTTCCGGGGAAAGCACCAATATTTTTAATATTTAATGAAATATTTATAGTATCATTTTTAATTTTTGCTTCCATTGGGCCATATTCAAAATCAGTATAACTAAGCCCAAATCCAAAAGGGAAGGATACGGATAAATTTTTCGAATCAAAATGTCTGTATCCTACAAAAACATCTTCATGATAAAAGGTGTAATCTTCATCTTTTACCTTAGCAGCTTTTGGAGTTTCACTTGGAGGGAATATCAAATTTTTTATAAGCCCTTCAATAGTTATCATTTTTGGATTTTTAGGAAAATTTTTGTGTGAATCATGGTCAGATAACCTTACAGGGAATGTCATGGGTAATTTTCCACTTGGGTTTACTTTCCCGGACAGAATATCTACCACTGAATTACCTCCCTCTTGCCCTCCTTGCCAAGCCAAAAGAATGGCATCTGGAAGATACTTCCAAGAGGCGGTTTCAATAACTCCACCAATATTTAGGACTATGATTACTTTTTTATTTTTTTTGTGAAAAGCATCCGTGAACTTAACGACCATTTCCTGCTCAGTTTTTGTTAATAGAAAATCATCTTTTTTTGAGCGATCTCCTCCTTCACCAGAATTCCTTCCTATGGTTAGAATTCCAACATCCGATGTTGCTACAATATCATTAATTTGATCTGTTGAATAGATGATTTCAGGAGGCGAGAATGGAGTAAATATAGCATCTAGCCCTTGAGGTTTTATAAAACCATTAGGATTTACTTTTCGGTGTGACTCAAAAATTTGTTTGGCAGTTTTATTAATTTTAAATCCAGCATTTAAGAACCCTTCTTCTAAAGAAATTGTGTAGGCTTCATTAACATCTCCAGATCCAGTTCCTCCAGTTATAAATTCATAGGATGTTACACCAAGTAAAGCAATATTTTTTTCATTGGTAAAAGGCAAAGAATTTTCATTTTTTAATAAAATCATTCCCTCAGCAGCTGAGTTTCTTGTAATTTTTGCGTGTTTTTTCAAATCTGGAGTATTGTTAAATCTATAATTTTGCATTTTTTTAGTCTTTAAAACTAGGGTTAAAATGCGTTTTACAGCTTTATCTATAGCATCCATTGATAATTCTCCATTTTTTGCAGCCTTAGTTAAAGCTTTCCATTGTCTGTTGGTTCCAGGCTCCAATAAGTCATTTCCTGCAGATATTTGAGACGAAGGGCTTCTACCTCCATACCAATCGGTCATTACTAAGCCTTTAAAACCCCATTTATTTCTCAAAATTTTGGTGAGAAGCCATTCACTTTCTGAAGTGTAGACTCCATTAATTTTATTGTAAGAAGACATAATAGTCCAGGGTTGTGAGCGTTTTACAATATGTTCAAACCCTTTTAAATAGATTTCATGCATAGCTCTATCTGAAACAATGACATCATTTAATACTCTATTTGTTTCTTGATTATTAGCTACAAAATGTTTTACTGAAGTACCAATTCCATTACTTTGAATCCCATTTACAATGGAAGCTCCCATGAATCCTGAAAGTAAGGGGTCTTCAGAAAAATACTCAAAATTTCTTCCACATAAAGGATGTCTGTGGATATTAGCTGCAGGGCCTAAAATAACATCTATCCCATATGCTTTGGCTTCTCTCCCCATTGCGTTACCTACCTCGTAAACTAAGTTTTCATTCCAGGAGGAAGCTAATAATGTAGCAATAGGAAATGCCGTACAATAATAAGTTTTATCATCATTCTCTCTATTAGGTTCTATTCTTAATCCTGCCGGACCATCAGATAGATGAACAGTTGGAATTCCTAGTCTAGGAGAAGGAACAATTGCACCAACAGCTCCGGGAATACCACCAGGCTTTGTCATACCAATGGTTGATGCCATACCTGCTCCTTTAAGTAAGTGAATTTTTTCTTGGAGAGTCATTTGAGATAGCACATCAAGAACTCGGTCAGTTATTGCTTCTCTGTCATCCTCATAAACATCTAATGTACTATTACTATTTCTGTCTAGGAAGGTGTATCCGTCAATAGTTAATTCAGGAATATCAGTTCGGTTTTCGTATCCGTCTTCAAAACTTATAAATGTTTTGTTAATATACCAAAAAATGCATATTGAAGTGATTAAAATAAATAGGATAAAAGCAACTACATTTTTTAAAAAAAATATTTGTTTTTTCTTCATAAGGCAGCTTGAAATTCAATTATGCTACTTTTAATGAACGTTCCGGAGGTGATTGATACATCCAGCATGTTGTTAAGGTTGATAGTGAGAAATACATACCAAGGAAAATGGTAAAAGGAAAATTAATTTCTAACATAAAAAATTCAGTAGGATATACTAAAAATAGTAGTCCTAAAATACCCCTTGAAATTTCAAAGAAAAAAGCCCATTTATGACCATCTAACAATGAGGTAAAGCCAAAAATAGTTGTAGAAATAAGGAGTCCAAAGTTCAGTTGTGTATTTAGGCTAAGGGCTCCAAAATTGGTAAGCAAAACATAAATAAAGATGTTGATACAAACAAACTGAAAAATAGCATAAAACTTATGCAATGTTGAATATTTTGGTGCATATTTCTCTTGTGAATAGACATTCTCTACTATAGATAATGGAAAACGTTCGGCTACATCTTTTGGTCTCCAGCCTGTTGGCATAAACCATAATTTAAATTTATCTAACCAGTTTTTAGCTCTCCATGCATCTTTTGCTAGACCCCAGTTGTGTTGAAAATTTATAATAATAGGGTTCCATGTCTGAACAGGTTTCAATGTTCCATAAACACAAGGCTTATCATCTAATTCCTCTTGAAATGTACCAAACATTCGATCCCAAATACAGAAAATAGCAGAAAGGTTTTTATCTACATACTCAGGATTTATGGCATGGTGAACTCTATGTTGAGAAGGAGTTACAAATATATACTCTAGTAAACCTAGCTTACCTATATGACGCGTATGATACCAAAATTGGCCAAATAAATGTAAAGGAGCCAAAATAATTATAATCTTTTGTGGTACTCCAAAGAGCGCTGCTGGAATTAAAAACAATGCTCCAAAACCAATAAGATTTTTTGAGATACTTTGGCGAAGCCCACACGCTAAATTGAATTCTTCACTACTGTGATGCACAACGTGTCTGTTCCAAAAAACATTGATGGAATGGTTCAATCGATGATTCCAATAACTTGCAAAATCCATACAGATTAAAGCAATAACATATAAGCCAATACTTTCCTCTAGTTTTATCAAGGCAATGTTTTCTAATATATAAGGATAGGTAATAATTATAAAACCAATTCCTAAGAGATCTTTAATCATATTGGTTGTTCCAGAGCTTAAACTAGAAATGGTATCCATTAAATTATAGGTGAGGTCTTTTTTCCAAATTCCGTAAATAATTTCAATTAAAATCAATACCATAAAACTTGGTAAGGCAATCAGTAAAACATTTGCGTAAGTTTCCATTTTTTCACAAAATATTTTGACAAGTTACAAATTAATTTTTTTTTAAAATTGTATGATTACTTTTCCTCTTACTTAAATAGAAAAACATTTAGCATCTTAGGTTAGTTGTCTAGACTCACTAATTATAATCTTCTTATATTATAGATTGTTTTATGTATCCTAATTTATGTTTTTGGTCGAAAAACTTGAATAAAAAAAGGTCAATGATATTAGATTTAATGTTTAAAAGTTTTTAACTTTCAAACATGTCTGATCAAAAAAACACAAATCATCAATCTATCGGTAAATTTGAGGATACCAGATACGAAAAAATTCATAACATTACCTATAATTCAGCTCAAGTAGCTTCCATTTTAGTGGCTGAAGAAATAGCGCTACTTATTAGAGAAAAACAGCAACAGGAAACTTTTTGTGTTTTAGGGCTGGCAACTGGATCTTCACCAATTAAAGTTTATGAGGAACTAGTTCGAATGCATAAAGAGGAAGGATTGAGTTTTTATAATGTAATTACTTTTAATTTAGACGAGTACTATGGCATGGATAAAAATAATATTCAAAGTTATTTTTACTTTATGCACGAACACCTTTTTAATCATGTAGATATTTTACCTGATAATATCAATATTCCTGATGGTAATATCCCATCGGATAAACTTCGTCAGTACTGTATAGATTATGAAATGAAAATTAAAAAGGTTGGGGGATTAGATTTTCAATTATTAGGTATAGGTAGAACAGGTCATATTGGTTTTAATGAACCCGGATCACATTTAAAATCTGAAACTAGAATAATCACCTTAGATCATATTACAAGAGTTGATGCAGCGCCCTCTTTTTTTGGAATAGAGAATGTTCCAAGAAAAGCTATTACAATGGGAATTGGAACAGTTAAAAATGCTAAAAGAATTGTGTTATTAGCTTGGGGAGTAAACAAGAGTAAGGTAATTAAAAAAACAATAGAAGGTGAAATAAGTGCTGATGTTCCTGCTACTTATTTACAAGAGCACGGTAATACTACTTTTATTTTAGATGAAGAAGCTGCTGCAAATTTAATACGGATTAAAACTCCCTGGTTAGTAACTTCATGTGTTTGGGATTTAAGTTTAAAGCTTAAAGCGGTTGTTTGGTTAAGTAATTTATTAAAGAAACCTATTCTAAAATTAACAGACAAAGATTATAACACTAATGGAATGTCTGGCCTTTTAATGCAAGAAGGATCTGCCTACGATTTAAATATTAATATGTTTAATAAACTTCAAAACACTATTACAGGGTGGCCCGGAGGGAAACCTTTTGCAGATGATGCTAAAAGACCAGAAAGAGCTGACCCTTCCAAAAAAAGAGTACTCATTCTTAGCCCTCACCCAGATGACGATGTAATTTCAATGGGAGGCACTTTTGACAGGTTATTAAAGCAAGGTCATGATGTGTATGTAGCTTATCAAACTTCCGGAAATATTGCTGTTTCCGATGAAGAGGCACTAAAATTCGCAGAGGTTTCAAAGGAAATCAACACAGACTCCATAAAGATTAATGAGATTATTGAATTTATAAAAAACAAAAAAAGAAATGAGAGTATAGATTCTTTAGAGGTTAGGCATTTAAAAGGGATCATTAGAAAAAGAGAATCTCTTGCCGCTACAAGATACTTAGGCCTTTCAGATGAAAATGTACATTTTTTAAATCTTCCTTTTTATGAGACTGGAACTATTAAAAAAGGGAATTTAAAAGATGAAGATATTGCTATTATGACAAGTCTAATCGATAGGATAAAACCACATCAAATATATGCTGCGGGAGACTTAGCAGATCCTCACGGAACTCATAAAGTTTGTTTGGATGCTCTTTTTAAAGCTTTGGAGGTCTTGAAAAATGAAAAGTACATGGATAATTGTTGGGTTTGGTTATATAGAGGGGCTTGGCATGAGTGGGAGTCTCATGAGATTGAGATGGCTGTTCCTCTTAGTCCAGACCAAATATTAAGGAAAAGGCATGCTATTTTTTATCATCAGTCTCAAAAAGACGGTGTAATGTTTCAAGGAGATGATTCTAGAGAGTTTTGGGTGAGAGTTGAAGATCGAAATCGATTAACTGCAAAAAAATATAATGATTTTGGTTTGGCAGATTATGCAGCAATTGAAGCTTTTAAACGATACTATTTTTAAAAAGAACATCTCATTAAATATGAAATGATGAATAAAAACAAACAAATTATTTCTTTTTCAAATAATCAAATTAAAGAGAAATTACTTTTTGATTCTGAAGCAATATATGATAAGTTTTTAAATTGGATTAGCGGGGAATTTGATTTGTACCCTCAAGATCAGTTGGAGGGATTAAAAATTTTTTTGCCTGAAGGAGAAATTATTATAAGACATGTTGTTAAAAATGGCAAAATAATTACCAAAGTAACTTTAGAATGTAGATTAATTAGGAGTGGACAATTAATTTTCGATAAAATCCTGCATAACTATAACATCCTAATGAAATATTAATAATTATTAAAAAAGTTACTGCAATATCCTGTTCTTGACATGTTCAATATAAGATCTTCCAATCACATATTTAATACCGTCAATTTCAACACTATTTCCCTGAACTGCCTCAATTTTATCTATGGCAATTGTGAAAGACCTATGTATTCTTATAAAATTATTAGAGG
>JADFAM010000076.1:29145-43386 GCA_015665265.1 Flavobacterium sp. | reverse complement strand
AAAATTTAAATATTCAGAATTTGATAATTGTAGATTTTTAAACTTTTTTGAAAAATAAGTTTTAGAGAAAGAGTATGATATATTCTTTCCTATTAATCCAAAAAATATGTTATTTAATCTTTCTTGATCTTCCATAATAATCTATCGCTAATATTAAGCTTATTCCAATTAAAACATACATGATAGCCAACCATGTACTGAAGTCATTAATGTTTGGGATAAATCTACGGTAATTTTCAATGATCATATCACCATTTTGATCCACTAAAATTTGTCCATTTTCAGACTTAAAAACCTTTTCTTTCCAGGGCCAAACTATTCCTAAGGAACCAGTTATAAATCCTATAATAATTGCTGTTATAATTTGGTGCCATCTCTTTAAAGCATACCCTAGAACATGAGAAAGTGTAACCAATCCAAATGCTGAACCTAATGTAAATACTCCAATAATTTTTAGATAATAGATTTTAACAGGATTGTGTAAAAAATCAAAATTAAAAGTAATTATATCTTTTAAAACACTTGATAAAATATTTACTGAATCTACTAATAACAACACATAATTTCCAAGTAAAATAAGAATGAAAGAACCCGAAAGACCGGGAAGTGTCATTCCAGAAACTCCAATTATACCGCATAAAAAAACAAACCATAAGTTATTGTTTTCTCCAGCTGGAGTCAAAAAACTTATCGACAAACCCAAGATTGCCCCTAAGATTAAAAAACTAAAACTTTTAAAATTCCAATCTTCAAAGTCTTTAGCTATGTAGAATATAGACCCTAAAATCATTCCGAAAAAACAACTCCATACATATAGTTCATAATTTCTAAGAAAAAAATCTAAAATCAAAGAAATCGTAAAATAACTGAAAATACTTCCAGAAATTATGATCAATATAAATTGTGAATTTGTGTATTTGAAAAAACTATTAAACCTACCATTTAAAAGCAATTTTAAAGCTTTGAGATTTATTTTTTGAAAAGAATAAATCAATTCTTCGTAAAACCCTAAAACAAATGACACTGTTCCTCCTGAAACCCCAGGAACTTTATTAGCGGCACCCATAAGTAAGCCTTTAAAAAAAAGAGTTAATTTATCTTTAAAAGTTCTTTCTTTATACATTAGTCTTTTTTAATGGCTAATTTTTCTAACAGTATAATTAATCCAAAACCAATTAACATCAGAAAAATAGATATTAATAATTGATTATCTCCCTCAAATGAAAAAGGAGAAACACTGGCTGTATTAAATGGAACCTCCATTCCTTTTGAATTAGTTCTCCATGAGATAGTTTCTTTCCATGGCCAAATTTTATTTAAAGAACCTATAATAAAACCTGTTAAAGTTGCTAACGTATAATTTTTATATGTTGAAAATAACCACTTTAAAATTTTTGAAAATGATAACAATCCTAATACAGCACCAACTAAAAATATAATAATACTCACAAAATCTTTCGTATTTAGTGCATTTAATACGGGTTTATAAGCCCCAAGAAGAACCAAAATAAAAGAACCTGAAATTCCAGGTAAAATCATTGCACAAATTGCTATCATTCCTGCGAAAAACAAAAACCAAGGTGAAGAATTTACTGATACCATTGGATTTAATGTAGTAATATAGAAAGCCAATATGGCTCCAAGAATTAAGCATAAAACACTACCCTTGGTCCATTTGGTAATTTGCTTACCTATATAAATTATACTGGCTAACACCAAGCCAAAGAAAAAAGACCAAATTACTATTGGATGATTTTCCAACATCGATTCTATTAATTTGGCCAGGGATAGTACACTAATTAAAATTCCAACAAAAAGAGATACTAAAAAATTACCGTTTACCTTAATCCAAACAGACTTAAAACCCTCATTTTTAAAAACATTTATTAAACTGAAATTAAAACTACTGATAGAATTTAGTAGTTCTTCATAAATTCCTGAGATAAACGCAATTGTTCCACCAGAAACTCCGGGGACTACATCTGCTGCTCCCATAGCCATTCCTTTAAGGGAAATAACAATATACTCTTTAAACGATCTTTTCATACTTAATTTATTTACACCAACGAATATAATTGAAAAAGAGAAACTAAAGTCCCAAATAAAAAACCAAATATATTTATAGTTGCAATAATATAACAAGATTGTTATGGAAGAACTATTCTGTTGCTTTTTTATAATTAAGCACTAATTTTTGTACGTCAGGGTTTTGAAATACTAGAGGAAAAAGCTCCTTAATTATAATATGCTGACCATAATTTATTTTCATCCCCTTAATTAAATGATTGAGCGCATCGTCTTTTTTAAATAGAGTCATACATAGTCCTGAAAGTCTATATTCAATTTCAGAACTATCGCTGTAATGCTTTTGTGCTGAGAATAAAATCTTAACTGCATCATTAAAATCTCCTACATGTACTAATACATCTGATAAGGCAGTGTATATTTCTAAAGAGCAATCGTTTAGTTCTAGACATTTTTCAAGCCCTTTTATAGCCTCCTTAAAAGAATTTAATTTGATATTTATATCTGAATATTTTCTCCAGTAAAAGGTATTATAGTCATCAATTTTTAATGCTTTAACAATATAATACAGTGCTTTTTGATAATCTTTTTGATTATAATAAGCTTCCGTTAACAGTATCCATCCTTTATCTAAAAAGGGATCCTCATGCACAGATTTTTTATAAAAACGGATAGCAGATTCTAAATCTCCTAACTTTCGGTAACATTCACCAATTCTAACATAAGCAAAAGCAGTTGGGTCGTCTAATTCAAGAGTTAGCATGTAGTTTTTAATTGAATCTTCATACTTACCTAATTGTTCGTAGGTTTTAGCTTTTTCTAAATACCCCCCAATAAAAGATTCATCAATTAAAACAGCATAGTCAAAACATGTTAGAGCCTCAGAAAATCTGTCAAGCACAAAATATTGACGTCCTAATTGATGCCATGCAACTTCGCTGTAGGGATTCTTATCTAAATATTTATTTAAAAAAACAATTGCTTTGTCATGATTTTTCTCCATGTCAAAACAATAAACAACGTTATACAAAGAGGAATAATCCTCAAAATCTACATCTATACATTTTGCGAAATTTAATCTAGCCTTTTCAAAATCATCTAAATAGAGATATTCCATTCCCATCAAAGACCAAACATCGGCTTTCTCTACAGAATGTATTAAAGCTACCTTTAAATTTTTAATAGCTTCTTCATGACTTCCATTTTTTGAAAGTATCGTTGCTTTTTGAATATAAACCTCTTCATTGTCTGGTGCTAACAACTCTATTCTTCTCAATTTCTGTGAAGCTTTTTCTAATTTATTGTCAAAGATTAAGATTTCTATTTCGAGTAATTTTAAGTCAACGGATGTTGGATGCTGTTCTAAGCCAAGTTTTACGGCTTTTTTAGCAAGGGAGTGTTTTCCTGTATCTAGGTAGTGAAGGATAATTTCTTCAAACTCTACCAAATCAAAAAAATAAATGCTATTTGTTTTTAGCATTGATTCAAACTTAGACAATGACATACGCATTAATGATTTGAATTATAATTTAAATTTAACATTCATTATTTCTATATGTGTAAAAGTCAACTTTTGTTTTCAACAATTTAATTAACAATCTAGGATACATACTAAATTTGATTTGAGGCTTTAAATTTTGCTTATCGTATATTTTATACTACTTTTGTGATAGTTTAGCGTCTAAAGGCTAAATTGATACATTTCTCATGAGCAAAAAAGTTTTACTAAACTCAAAAGAAATAGAAATAATACTCCATCGATTAGCTTGTCAGTTAATTGAAAACCACAATGATTTTTCAAATACAGCGCTAATTGGCCTTCAGCCTAGAGGAAGTTTCTTGGCTAAAAGATTGGCTAGTATTTTAACAAATGATTACCATGTGAAAAATATACACCTCGGTTTATTAGATATCACTTTTTACAGAGATGACTTTAGAAGAAGAGATGAACCACTAGAAGCTACCGATACTCAAATAGATTTTTTGATTGAAAATAAAAATGTTGTTTTAATAGATGATGTTTTATTTTCCGGAAGAAGCGTCAGAGCTGGTTTAACTGCGATACAATCTTATGGTAGACCAAAAAATATTGAACTTTTGGTTTTAATAGATAGAAGATTCAGTAGGCATTTACCTATTCAACCTAACTATAAAGGAAGACAAGTTGACGCAATAGATAAAGAAAAAGTAATTGTACATTGGAAAGAATCACATACTAAAGACGGTATTTACCTAGAGAATAAATAATTATGAAGCAGTTAAGTGTAGAACATTTATTAGGAATTAAATACCTGAACAAGGATGACATCGACCTGATTTTTGAAACTGCAAATCATTTTAAAGAGGTTATCAATAGACCTATTAAAAAAGTACCCTCACTTAGAGACATTACAATTGCTAATTTATTTTTTGAAAATAGTACCAGAACAAAATTATCATTTGAATTGGCAGAAAAAAGGCTTTCATCTGACATTATTAATTTCTCAGCAAGTCAATCTTCTTTAAAAAAGGGAGAAACTTTAATAGATACCGTTAACAATATCTTAGCAATGAAAGTAGATATTGTAGTTATGAGGCACCCAAATGTTGGAGCTGGAGTATTTTTATCAAAACATATTGATGCAAAAATAATTAACGCTGGAGATGGAACTCACGAGCACCCAACACAAGCCCTATTAGATAGCTATTCAATCAAAGAAAAATTGGGAAGTATAAAAGGTAAAAAAATTGTAATTGTTGGAGATGTTCTTCATTCTAGAGTAGCTCTATCAAATATTTTTGCATTAAAACTTCAGGGAGCAGAGGTAAAAGTGTGTGGCCCAACTACTCTCATTCCAAAACATATAGAAAGTCTAGGTGTTAAGGTAGAAACCAATATCCAAAAAGCCCTTGAATGGTGCGATGTTGCAAATGTACTGAGAGTTCAACACGAAAGAATGGATGTTAAATATTTTCCCTCAACTAGAGAATACACCCAACTATTTGGAATTAATAATGAAATTCTTGACAATCTTGGAAAAAAAATTACCATAATGCATCCAGGACCAATAAATAGAGGGGTTGAGATCACAAGTGAAGTAGCTGATTCAAACCAATCAATTATTTTAAATCAAGTTGAGAATGGAGTTGCAGTCAGAATGGCTGTAATTTATTTACTGGCTCAACAAATAAAAAGATAATGGAAGTTTTAGAAAAGAATCAGTATAATTTGATTAAACTTCAAGAATCATCATTTATTGAATTCGAAAAAAGATTTGGCGAAATTAATTCCAATCATATAATAGTTATCCTTTCAGAAGACTTTAACATAAGGAAGAAAAATATTTCATTTTTTTTAGAGGTTGCTAAAATTCAAAAAATAAATAATAAATCTTTTATTGTCGTTAAGAATGGGATAGATATCGATAAAATTCCAGAACTCTTAAATATAACTCCAACACTTGGAGAAGCAGAAGATATTTTAGAAATGGAAGCTATAGAAAGAGATTTATTTAAATAGTTTACACGATCATACTCCCAAATGTATTTTTAATTAACCTCACTACTTTAATGAAGTACTTATTAAACACTAAAAAATCAAGAATAAATGGGTTATAAATTAACCATTTTGGGCTGTCATTCTGCAACTCCAAGAGTTAATGCACATCCTACTGCTCAATACTTAGAAATTAATTCTCGTCATTTTTTGATTGATTGTGGTGAAGGAACCCAACGACAAATGAGACTAAATAAAGTTGGATTTTCTAAAATTAACACTATTTTCATATCTCATCTTCATGGAGATCATTTCTTTGGCCTAATAGGTCTTATTTCAACATTTGGGATTCTAAATAGAGAAAAAGAGCTCCATATTTATGGTCCTAAGGGTATAAAAGAAGTCATTAACATACAATTAAAACACTCAAAATCATATGTGAAATATAAAATAATTTTTCACGAGTTAAACTCAACAGAAAGTGAGCTAATTTTTGAAGATGAAAAAGTTAAAGTTTATACTATTCCGTTAAATCACAGAGTATACACAAATGGATTTCTCTTTAAAGAAAAAGAAAAATCAAGGAAAATAAATATATCCGCTGTAAAAAAGTTTAAAGAGATAGACATCTGTGATTATAATAATTTAAAAGCCGGTAAAGATTTTAAACTTGATTCAGGAGATGTTATTGAAAACTCAGAACTAACTTATAATCCTGAGAAACCACTCAGCTACGCATACTGTAGCGATACTTCTTACAAACCAACTATAATTGAAATGATTGAAGGTGCTGATTTGTTATACCACGAATCTACATTTTTGACTGATAAAGAAGATTTAGCTTCAAAAACAGGGCATTCTACTGCTAAACAAGCAGCTACAATAGCAAAAAAAGCTAATGTTAAAAAATTAGTGCTTGGACACTACTCTAGTAGATATAAAGAAGTTTCTTTGTTCAAAAAGGAGGCGCAAGAAGTTTTTAAAAATGTATCTCTTGCTGAAACAGGAAGGGTTTTCTCTTCAAAATAATAAAATAGTTACTTTTTTTGAATAAAGTTTAACGTATCTTTTTCATTGATTTTACTAATCTTACTACTATCTACAGAATTAATTTGAATTAAATTAACGTTTTTAAAAGAAACGTCTTCAACATTTTCAGTAAAAAAAAACACATAGAAACCATAAACAATACATGTAACAATAGTAACTCTAATAAATCTATTTTTCATTCTTTTAATAAATTAATATTGTTTGGGAATAACAAAGTACAAGCTAATTTAGTTTCAATTTGTTTTTTATTTAAAATATGAGATCTACCATCTAATTACAACACTTCCCCAAGTAAATCCACTACCAAAAGCAGCTAATACAACTAAATCACCATCATTAATTTTACCCTTTTCCCATGCTTCCGTAAGTGCAATAATCACTGAAGCTGCTGTTGTATTACCGTATTTCATAATATTGTTATAAACCTGATTATCACTTAATTGAAATTTTCTCTGGATAAACTGTGCAATCCTCAAATTGGCCTGATGAGGAATAAGCATATTTATATCCTCTTTTTCTAAATTATTAGCTTTTAAACCCTCTACAATAGCTTCAGAGAATCTAACCACGGCGTGTTTAAAGACAAATTGTCCGTTCATATATGGAAAATACGATTGATCATCAGGATTATTCTCTGCAATAATTTCTGGAACCCATCTACCTGTTGATGGCCCCTCTAATGCCAATTCTTTGGCGTGCTTTCCTTCTGAATGAAGATGAGACGATAAAATTCCTTTTCCTTCTTCATCACACCTTGACAAGACAGCTGCACCTGCTCCATCACCAAAAATAACGGTTACATTTCTACCTCTAGTTGATCGTTCAAGACCACCAGAATGATTTTCAGCACCAATTACAAGAATATTTTTATACATCCCTGTTTTTATAAACTGATCGGCAACTGACAATGAATAAATAAATCCTGAGCATTGGTTTCTAACATCTAAGGCTCCAATAGTTGGCATATCTAACATATCTTGAACTCTAACACCTCCTCCTGGAAAATACATATCTGGACTCAACGTAGCAAAAACGATAAAATCTATATCATCTTTTGTTAAATTAGCTCTCTTGATGGCAATTTTAGCGGCTTTTACAGCCATAGTTGAAGTAGTTTCTCCTGTTGTTGGATCTATCCATCTTCTTTCTTTAATTCCTGTTCTTTCCTGAATCCATTCATCACTTGTTTCCATCCATTCTTTTAGGTCATCATTTGTTACCACATTTTCGGGCACAAAATAACCTAACCCAGTAATTTTTGAATTATACATACAGTAGTTTATTGTTTTGAAGTTATATATAAAGATAACAAAAATAGCTATCTATAGAAAATGACCTTTATTAGATGATTTTATGTCATCTTGTCACATAATTATCTTTGGTATTTTTTTTGACAATTAAAATATAAATCATTTATTAAATTATAAAAATTATGAGCAAAGGGAATATTAATGTATCAGTAGAAAATATTTTTCCATTAATCAAAAAATTCTTGTATTCTGATCACGAAATATTTTTACGTGAACTAATATCGAACGGAACAGATGCTACCTCTAAATTGAAACATCTCATTTCTATAGGTGAGGCTAAAACTGAGTTAGGAGACGCTAAAATTGAAATCATTCTAGATAAAAAAGCCAATACACTTACCATTAAAGATAAGGGTTTAGGGATGACTGCCGATGAAGTAGAGAAATACATCAATCAAATCGCATTCTCTGGAGCTGAGGAGTTTTTAGATAAGTATAAAGATAACGAAGCTGGTATAATTGGTCATTTTGGTCTTGGTTTCTATTCCGCTTTTATGGTGGCTGATAAAGTTGAAATTATCACAAAATCTTTTAAAGATGAATCTGCTGCTCATTGGACTTGTGATGGTTCTCCAGAATATACTTTGGTGGAACATGAAAAAGCTGACAGAGGAACAGAAATTATTTTACACATAGCTGAAGATTCTAAAGAATTTCTAGAGGAGACAAAAATTTCTGAATTATTAAATAAATACAACAGATTTAACCAAGTGCCAATTAAATTTGGAACTGAAGAAATTAATGATCCAGAATTTACTCCAAAGACAACTAAGGATAAAGATGGAAAAGAAACTACTGAACCTCACAAACAAATTACAGTAGATAAAATAATTAACAATACAGACCCTGCCTGGACAAAAAAACCAGCAGATCTCGAAGCTGAAGATTATACAAATTTCTACAGGGAATTATATCCAATGCAATTTGAAGAATCATTGTTTCATATTCATCTTAATGTAGATTATCCATTTAATTTAACTGGAATTTTATTCTTCCCTAAGTTAAGTCCAAGTATGGATATGCAAAAGGATAAAATTCAGTTATACCAAAATCAAGTTTTTGTAACTGATAATGTAGAGGGAATTGTTCCTGACTTTTTACAAATGTTAAAAGGTGTTATAGATTCCCCAGATATTCCTTTAAATGTATCTCGTTCTTACTTGCAAGCAGATGGCGCTGTTAAAAAGATTTCTGGTTATATCACAAAAAAAGTAGGTGATAAATTAGCCTCTCTTTTTAAGAATAATCGTGAAGATTTTGAATCTAAGTGGAATGACATAAAGGTTATTATTGAATACGGTATGTTATCTGAGGATAAGTTTTTTGATAAAGCTCAAAAATTTGCTTTATACCCAACAGTAGAAGACTCTTTTTACACTTTCAATGAATTTATCGAAAAAACAAAAGATGCTCAAACTGATAAAGATGGTAATCACATTATACTGTATGCGGCTAATAAAGATGCTCAACATAGTTACATTCACTCAGCTAAAGAAAAAGGATACGAAGTTTTATTACTAGACTCACCTATTATCTCTCACTTGATGCAAAAACTTGAAACTTCTAATGAAAAAGTTAAGTTTACTAGAGTAGATGCAGATCATATAGATAATCTAATCAAAAAAGAGGATACTGTTATTTCTAAATTATCAGATGAAGAGAAAGAATCTTTAAAGCCCATGATTGAAAATGTTGTTCCAAAACAAACATATACTGTTCAATTAGAAGCCATGGACTCTAATGCTTCTCCTTTTATAATTACCGTACCAGAATTTATGAGGAGAATGAAAGAAATGAGTGCTTCTGGTGGTGGCGGAATGATGGGAATGGGTAATTTACCAGAAATGTATAATTTAGTGGTAAATACTAATCATGAACTTGTAGGTGAAATTTTACGAACCAAAACATCTAAGAAAAGAGATCGTTTGATTTCTCAATCTTTTGATTTAGCGAAATTATCTCAAAATTTATTACATGGTGAAGATCTTACAAACTTTATCAAACGTAGTTACGAACTTATAAAATAAGGTTATTAGTTTTTAATTAAATTGAACCTCTTTGATTTTTTCAAAGAGGTTTTTTTATGAAAGTTTAGTATTTTAATTTTATTTTTGAGTGATTTATGACACGAAACCAAATGATGAGTATCAAGAAAGCAACTTTTAATGATGTAAACTTACTAGCTTCTTTAAGTGTAGAGGCTTTTTTACCAGCTCATGGACACAGTTCTCCAGAAAAGGATATTAATATCTATTTAGAGGCCAACTTTAGTGTTCAAAATTTCAAAAAAGAAATAGCTAATCCTACTTTTGAATATTACTTAATTTATCACCATAACAAAATTGCTGGTTTTTCTAAAATAATATTTAACACTCCTTCTGCACACATTGAAGGAGACACTATTACCAAAATGGAGCGCTTGTACTTATTAGAAGAATTTTATGGATTACATTTGGGAACTCAACTCATGAATTTTAATTCTGAACTTACAAAAAAAAATAACCAGCAAGGAATTTGGCTAGAGGTTTGGATAGAAAACTTTAGGGCAATTAGATTTTACAAAAAAATGGGGTTTACGGTTGTTGGGAAAGCTAATTTTAGAGTATCAGAAACACATTCTAATCCTAATTACATAATGTATTTAGATCATAAAACAAATTCAGATGAATAAATTATCACTCATTTTCTTTTTTATTGTTTCTTCAATTATTTCACAAAATAATATAGAAATTTATTTATTTGATATTACCAAAACCATTGATGGATATGAATTAAATCATAAAATAAACATATCAAATAATGAAGGCTATGACAGTCAACCCCATTTTTATGACAATAATACACTCCTGTTTGCCTCATCCAGAGAGGGTCAAACAGATATTGTAAAATACACCATAGATACAGGTGAAAAAAAATTTATTAATTATACCAAAAATGGTGGTGAATACTCACCTCAACGAATACCTTACTCAAAAGACATTTCAGCGGTTCGTTTAGATAATTCTGGCCTGCAAAGATTATACAAATACAATATTAATTCAGGGATATCTGAAGAAATTATTCCCGATTTAAAAGTAGCTTACCCTTTGTGGTACGATGATCATGTATTGTTTTCTGCTGTGATAGGAGAAAATGCTCTAGAATTAGTCAAAAGTGACTTAAATAACAACTTAAATAATATTCTTGAAAAGGATATTGGACGCTCTCTGCATAAAATACCTAATACAAACTTAATTAGTTTTATAAGTAAAAAAAAGATGAATTGGGAAATTTTAGCTGTTAATACTTCAACATTAAGCATCGATAAAATTTCAGACCTAGAGGGGAATTATGAGGATATATGTTGGCTGACAAAAGAGATTGTTTTACTCGCTAAAAAAAATCAAATAGTACAACTTACCATCTCAAAAGAAACTGTTTGGAGAGAATTTGTAAATAAAGAGCAACTTAACCTAAAAAATATTTCAAGAATATCTGTAAGTCCAGACGGAAAAAAAATTGCAATAGTTGGAGAATAAATTCTAGGAATTACAAACCTTTGATTTTAATTCTCATCAAAATTGTATCTTTAAAAAAAATCAAATAATTAATCATGAAAAAAATTATTTTTCTAACAATGCTTCTAGTTAGTGGTATTTGTCAATCTCAAACAGATACAAGAATGTATGATATTATTGATAATATCAGTACAAAAAGAATCAAAAAAGACATTACTCGGTTAGCTAATTTTGGTACAAGGCATACTTTAAGTGATACCATTTCAAATTCTAGAGGAATTGGAGCAGCAAGAAGATGGATTAAATCTGAATTTGATAAAATATCTCAAGAATGTAATAATTGTTTAGATGTTTTTTATCAAAAAGATTGGGTTAAAAAAAATAACCAAAGAATTGTTCATGATGTAATGATTGTAAATGTGGTTGCAATTCAAAAAGGAACAAAGTACCCCAATAGATACATTATTATGAGCGGTGATATAGACTCAAGAGTATCTAACCCTAACGATTACACCTCAGATTCACCGGGAGCAAATGATAATGCCTCAGGGATGGCTGGTACTTTAGAAGCAGCAAGAGTATTATCTAATTATAGTTTTGAAAATAGCATCATTTATGTAGGCCTATCTGGAGAAGAACAAGGGCTATTTGGAGGTAAAGGTTTGGCAGCATATGCTAAAGAAAATGATTGGGAAATTATAGGAATCATGAATAATGATATGATAGGAAATATTAAAGGAGTTGATGGTATCATAGATAACAGATCCTTTAGAATATTTTCTGAACCAACACCTATTACAGAAACAGAAAAACAACGCAAATCAAGACGTTTTTATGGAGGAGAAGTGGATGGTATTTCTAGACAACTAGCACGTTTCATATACAAAACTACCAAAACCTACATGCCAGAAATGAATCCTAAAATGATATACAGACTTGATCGTTTTGGGAGAGGCGGTCATCACAGGCCTTTTAATGATGCCGGTTTTGCAGGGATTAGAATAATGGAAATGCATGAAAATTACACGCAACAACACCAAGATATTAGAAAGGAAAATAAGATTGAATATGGAGATAAATTAAAATTTGTTAATTTTGATTATGCTCGAAAATTAACTGCTGTTAATGCTATTAATTTAGCTAATATAGCATGGGCTCCGCAAGCACCAAAAAATGTTAAAATTGGTGGTATTGTAGAACCAGCTGTAAAATTTTCATGGGATAAAGTTAAAGGAGCTAAAGGGTATAAAATTTATTGGAGAGATACTACATCACCCACTTGGGATCATTTTAAATATGTTGAAAATATATCAGAATTTACCTTAGAAGGAATCGTTGTTGATAATTACTTTTTTGGAATTGCTGCTGTGGGAGAAAATGGACATGAAAGTATCGTATCTTTCCCCACTGTAATTATAAAAAAATAACTTTGAAATTATATAAAATCCTCCTGCTAATTGCTTGTTTTTCTTTTTTTATTAACTGTAAAAAAAACATAGAAAAACCACTATTTAAAAATCAAAAAACAAATCATCAATTACATACTGTTTTAAAAAATATAGATTCAATTACTATAGATGGTATTGGTGATGAAAAAACTTGGAAAAACTCATCTTGGCTTCCCATAAACCAATTATGGCTGGGTAAACCAATAGATTCATCAGATTTTTCTGGTCGCTATAAACTTTCCTGGTCTGATGATGCATTGTATGTATTGGCAGAAATTAAAGATGATATTTTAATAGATAAAATAAAAAACCCACTTGAAAGATGGTGGGATGATGACTGTGTTGAAATTTTTATAGATGAAGATAATAGTGGAGGAAATCATCAATTTAATCATAATGCTTTTGCCTATCATATTGGACTTAATGGAGATGTAGTAGATTTAGACTCAATAAATTCTCCCAAGCTTTTTGACAATCACATTGTATCAAAAAAAACAATGATTAAAAAAGACACTTATGTTTGGGAGTTCAAAATTTCACTTTATCCAGACACATACACATTAAATGGAGATCAAATAGCATTAAAATTAAAATCAAAGAAAAAAATTGGATTTGCAATTGCTTATTGTGACAATGACCAAAGTGAATTTAGAGAAAACTTTATTGGGTCTGTATTCGTTAAAGGTGATAATAAAAATCAAGGTTGGATAGATGCTGATATCTTTGGAACTATTTTATTAAAGAGTAAGTAATACAATTTTTAAAAAAATTTATCTTGGTAAGATTTTATGGCTTTCTCAGTCAAATAGGACACCTCATTCTTACCTCAAAATTTAATGTATATATTTGAAAATTAGATTCTTGCAAAACTAATTTCTGAAAAAATTCGTTGTTAATGTTTTCCTAAAAAGAAAAAGTATGTTTAATCTTTTATTAAGTTTGTTATACAAAATATATTAAATCGAGAACAATGAAACTATCTTTTTCTAAAATAATTACTCTGTTATTATTGATTTTTTTTACTTCACAAGCCTATGCTCAAAAGTTTCAAGGTAAAGCCTATTACTTTTCTAAATCAAAAATGGAGTTAGGAAATTGGGGGGCTAGAATGAGTGAAGCACAAAAAAAACAAATACAGAGTCGTCTCAAAAACAGATTGGAAAAAAAATATATATTAAGTTTTAATATGCAAGAATCTACTTTTTTAGAAGAAGATAAAATTGATGCTATATCAGGAGCTACAGATTCGTGGGGAGGATATTTTTCCAGAGGAGATTTACACAAAAATATTAAAAATGAAAAGTTAATACAAAGCCAGGAGTTTTATGGAAAACGATTTTTAGTTAAAGATGATTTACTAAATATTGAATGGAGTCTTGGAACTGAAACAAAAAAAATTGGAAACTATACTTGCTACAAAGCTGCAGCGATGGTTC
>JADFAM010000076.1:0-29135 GCA_015665265.1 Flavobacterium sp. | reverse complement strand
CAGAATTAAGTTGGTTTGATTTTTCTTGGAGTGATCTTAGACAAAATTCTGAAAATGAAAAAAAGGAAGAGCCTTTAATAGTCATAGAAGCATGGTATACACCACAAATACCTGTTGCCCAAGGACCAGCAGAATACTGGGGTCTCCCAGGGTTAATCCTAGAAGTTAGTGCAGGAAATACAACTTTGTTATGCTCAGAAATAATTTTAAACCCTAAAGAGAAAATAAATATTATAGCTCCAGATAAAGGAGAAATTATTAGAAAAAAAGAATATACCTCAAACATTCGAAAAAAAATGGTTGAGATGCGAAATAATAGAATGGGAAGAAGAAGAAGCCGTTAATTAGTTATTTTAATCCACTTATAAAACTCCCGTAAGGGTCTTTAAATTGGGTTCCTTCAGCATACCTATACTTACTAAGTTTTTTAAACTCTACCAAAGACCATAAAACAAATTCTTTCCAAAATAAAATTTCGGACTTAGTAACATCTGGCTGATGTTTCAGCACAAATTCTCGTAAGGGTTTCACTTTCTTTAAAATAGATGAATAATCATTTTCTGGAATATCATCTAAAATATCAAAATCAGTATTGTTATTAAAAAACCAAGAAATTATATTGTCGTAAGGCGCCTCAACTCCTTGCTTTTCAATCTTCTTAATTTTTGGAAAAAATATTGGGTACAAAGTTTTAATTGCATTCCCTAAAAGAGTTAATGCAACATTATAGGCCCCCTCCTGCTCACCCTCGTATACTAGTTCAATTTTTCCTGTAATAGCTGGAATAATACCAATAAAATCACTCATCCTAATAGATGTTTTGGTATCTCCAGAATAAATAAGTCGTCTCTCTGCAGTACTTAATAAATTTTCAAATGCAGTAATGCTTAAACGCGCACTAACCCCACTCTTTGCATCAATAAATTCGCTATTACGGGCTTCAAAAACAATTTGCTCCAAAATATCTTTAGCTAATTCTGGCACAAATATAGATTCTGATTGACGTTGATCTAGTTTTGCTTCCTGTGAGGTTATTTTTTTTGCAATTTTAATGGTCTCTGGATAATGAGTTAAAATTTGAGAGCCTATTCTGTCTTTTAGAGGAGTTACAATACTCCCTCTGTTGGTATAATCCTCTGGATTTGCTGTAAAAACAAATTGCATATCTAAAGATAATCTCAATTTAAACCCTCTTATTTGTATATCACCTTCTTGTAAAATATTAAACAGTGCCACTTGAATTCTAGCTTGCAAATCAGGTAATTCATTAATTACAAAAATGCATCTGTTGGCTCTGGGAATCATTCCATAATGAATTACACGATCATCTGCATAACTCAATTTTAAATTTGCTGCTTTTATTGGGTCTACATCTCCAATAATGTCTGCCACAGTTACATCTGGAGTAGCTAACTTTTCAGCAAAACGATTATTTCTGTGTAACCAAGCTATAGGAGTTTTATCCTGTTTTTTGTCAATTAATTCAATAGCATAGCGAGAAATTGGCGAGAGAGGATCATCGTTAATCTCTGACCCCTCAACTATAGGTATGTATTCATCTAATAAATTTAACATTAATCTAGCTAAACGTGTTTTTGCTTGTCCTCGTAATCCTAATAAATTAATATTATGTCTTGACAAAATAGCTCTTTCTAACTCTGGAATAACAGTATCTTCATATCCGTGCACCCCTTTAAAAACGGTTTCTTTAATTTTTATTTTATCGATTAGGTTATCTCTCAATTCATCTTTAATAGATTTGGATTTGTAACCATATTTTTTTAATTCTCCTAGTGTTTTGATGGATGTTATATTCATATTAACCTTTAATTCTTTTTTTCCTATTCGTTTCATAATCCTCAAAAATCATTTCTCCTAAACCTTTTAATCCAGTGTAAAATGCCTTCCCTTGATTAGCTTTTGTAAATTTTCTAACAAACTGCATCAAGTAACTATCTTGAGCAATCATAAAAGTTGTGATTGGAATGTGAAGCCGTCTAGCTTGCTGAGCCATAGCATAACATTTATTTGTAATAAATGAATCTAAACCATTACTATTTTTATAATACTGACCATCTGGCATTTTAAGACAACTTGGCTTACCGTCAGTGATCATGAAAATTTGTTTGTTCGTATTTCTTTTCCTTCGCAATAGGTCCATAGCTAGTTGAAGTCCAGCAACAGTATTTGTATGATAAGGACCAACTTTTAAGTATGGCAAATCCTTGATGTCTATGGTCCAAGAATCATTCCCAAACACTAAAATATCCAAAGTGTCTTTAGGGTACCTAGTAGTTATTAGCTCTGCCAATGCCATGGCAACTTTTTTTGCTGGTGTTATCCTATCTTCTCCATATAAAATCATAGAATGACTTATATCAATCATCAAAACAGTACTCATTTGGGCCTTGTGTATGGTTTCTTCAACAACCAAATCATCCTCGGTTAAATTAAAATTCTGAATTCCGTGATTTATTTGAGCATTGCGTAAACTCTCTGTCATAGACACTTTATCTAGAGAGTCACCAAACTGATAATTTCTAAAATCTCCTGTGTGTTCATCCCCTAGTCCCTGACCTTTACTTCTATGATTTCCAGTACCTCTTCTTTTTATTTTACCAAAAATATGATTTAAAGCTTGTTGTCTAATAGCTCTTTCTGTCTTAGCTGTAATAGAAATAGTACCTTCATTGTTAGTTGGATCAATTTCTTCTTTAATATAGCCTTTAGCTTTTAAATCTTCTATAAAATCTTCTATTGTGTAATTATGGTCAGTTAATTTATACTCCTTGTCTAGTTGTCTTAACCAATCAATAGCCTCGTCAAAATCACCTGATGTGTAAGTGATAATTTCTTTAAAAATTTCAAATAATTTATCAAATGGAGTTTGATAAGGAGTTACAAAAGAGCTAAACTTAAATCCTTTTTTATAAAATTTTTTCATATTGTACAAAAATAAGACTTTAAACAATTTGATTTTAAAGATTAACAGTCCTTTCACAAAATTTAAGCAAAAACAATACAAATAGTATTAAAACTCAAACCTTAAATAAGGTTGAATTAATCCAGTTGGGTATAAGAAGATCAAATAAATAATTATAATACTTATAAAAACAAAATAGATGAAACAACTTTTTTTTAACTAATATTTACAAAAAACCGAGATCATGTTTGACATCGGTTTTTGTATTTTTACATAATGAGTAAAGTTCTTATAACTGGGGGTACTGGATTGATTGGCAGACGTTTATCAAGCTTATTAAAAGCTAAAGGTTATGAAGCTATCATTTTAACTAGAAATTATAATTCCGAAAGTTCTCAAGATTCATTTCATTGGAATATCGAAGAGTACAGCCTAGATGATTCAGCATTTAAAAACATAGATCACATTATTCATCTAGCTGGTGCTGGCGTTGCAGATAAAAGATGGTCTAAGAAACGAAAAAAAGAAATTTTAACTAGTAGAGTGGTTTCAACTAATTTACTTTACGACACCATCAAAAGATTAAAAATTCCTTTAAAAAGTTTTGTTGCAGCTTCAGCAATAGGTTATTATGGTTCTACTACAAAGGATAAAATTTTCATAGAAACAGATCAGCCACATAATGATTTTCTTGGAAATGTATGCAAACTCTGGGAGAGAGCTATTCGTCAATTTGAAAACCTCAAAATAAGAACAGTTACCCTGAGAACAGGTATTGTATTATCTAAAGATGGAGGAGCCTTAGAGAAAATGAAAACCCCAATAATAACCCCAATTGGAAATGGAAAGCAATACATGCCATGGATTCATATAGACGATTTGTGTAATTTATATATAAATGCTCTTGAGGATAATCGGTACAAAGGTGTTTATAACGCGGTATCTCCGGAACACATAACCAACTATTCTTTCTCAAAAATCTTGTCCAAGATCTTTAATAAACCTTTTTTAACTATAATAACACCCAAGTTTATCTTTAAACTAGTTTTTGGAGAAATGTCTACAATCATGCTAAATGGAAGTAGAATATCTTCCCGTAAACTTTTACAAACTGGTTTTGAATTTAAATATGAAAAATTAAATAACGCTTTAAAAAATTTAAGATGAAAATACAGCTTATCATTCTTTTATTTTCAATGACATTAAACCAACAAAATTCTATTCTCATTGACTTTGGAAAAGAAAAAAAAGGACGTTATTGGAATGTTGTTAATGATGTTGTAATGGGTGGTCTATCTAAGGGAGGTAAAAAAATAACAAAAAATAGCCTTTTATTTGTGGGTGAAGTTTCCCTTGACAATAATGGGGGCTTTTCTTCTATACGAAGATCTTTTTCTGAGGTTGACATCTCTAACTTTAATGATGTAGAGATAAGATATCGTTCCTCAGGAATTTCTTTTGCTTTTTCTCTTGCCGTGAGTAGACGTTGGTATGTTCCAAATTATAAAATCAGTTTGGAATCAACCTCCTCAGAATGGAAAACGACCACCTTCAAACTTACTGATTTAAGAAAGTATTACATAGGTAAAGCATTAAATGATCGATTGAAAAAAGAAACATTAAAAGATATTATTAGAATTGGATTTATTACAGATCAAAAAAAATATGGAGAGTTTGAATTTGAATTAGATTATATAAAATTCAAATAAAAAATCCACCAGTTGGTGGATTTTTTATACACTATATTTAATTTTCTATTTAAAATCTGATGAGATGTTAATCGCAACTTCAGACCAAGTTTTGCTGATACCATCTAACCCTTTGTGTAATTCTTTACATATAAGGTTTAAAGAATCTAAAGATGATTGTGCGTTCCAATTTAAAACATCCATCTTGGTGGCCATAGAAAATTCTTTATCTTTTATTAGGTAAGAAAACGGAAGTTTTTCAGAAATCCCGTTCATAGTGATGTCTGCATACCCTAAAGAATCATTTTCAATAACTAACTTACCAGATAATAGTTTTGTATTATCCATTACTCCAAAAAAGAATTTTCTAATCTTATAATCTCTACTACTGTCTGAAGTAAAAATACTACTGATGGGTATTGAAAATTCTGCATTGTGAATTGCTTCTTTAACTGAATTTCCCTCTCCTCCTGAAGTGATCTCAACTTTTTTAAACTTCCCTTTAACAGGAACCTTTTCTGTAGTTTTATAAGCTGTCCATTCAACAGAATTCTTCGCATTATCTAAAACAAATGCTGCCGAAGATTTATTTTCTTTATTAATTTGGTCTTTCTGTTCTTTTTTTTCTGAATCACATGCAATTAACAGAACTGCTATCAGAAAAATATAAGTTATTTTTATTGAATTTTTCATAGGATTTATTTGAGTTGGTTTTTTAAAATACTTTTCACCAGTTTAATATATTGTTTTTTTGCTTCTTCTTGAGACATTCCATTTAATTGAGTCCAAGCATTAAATTTAAAAGCATCCCTAACATCAATATTCCCGTCATAAGAAAAATTATCACCTGCCAGTGCTTGTTTATAGTGCGCATACAACTTAAGCATAATGTCAGGGGCTAGATTTTCCTCTAATTCTGAAAGATTATTAAAAGCTTTATTAAATTTAATATCTAGTTTTGAAGTCATTACTTTTTAGCAATTACTTGAACCCCTCCTTTTACTTTATCACCAAGTTTTACTGTTAATTCTGTTTCAAGTGGTAAAAAAACATCTACTCTACTCCCAAACTTTATAAAACCTGCGTCAGTTCCTTGAACAACATGTTCTCCTTCTTCGGCATAATTTACAATTCTTTTTGCTAAAGCTCCTGCTATTTGACGGTATAATACTTCACCAAAAACTTTATTTTCAACTACTATGGTTGTTCTTTCGTTTTCTGTTGATGCTTTTGGATGCCAAGCTACTAAATATTTACCAGGATGATATTTACTGTATTTGACTAATCCATTGAGAGCATATCTTGTAACATGAACGTTAATTGGAGACATAAATATAGATACCTGAAGTCTTTTCCCTTTAAAATATTCTGGTTCCTCAACTTCTTCAATAACTACTACCTTACCGTCTACAGGTGCAATGATTTGTCTATCATTAATTATAGTAACTCTTTTGGGGTTTCTAAAAAATTGTAAAACAATAACTAAAAACAATAATAAAGAACTTTGAATACCTTTTTGAAACCACAATGATTCAATATATCTTTCTGAAAATAAGATTCCTAAGAGAACTATTAGGAATGTAAAAACTATAATTCTGTAACCTTCTTTGTGAAAACTTGGCATTATATTTAAATTATAAAATGTATGTACAAATATACAAAGGGAGCAACAAACAACAAACTATCTAGTCTATCTAATATTCCTCCATGACCAGGCATAATATTACCACTGTCTTTTGTATGAGCTTGTCTTTTAAATTTAGATTCTACTAGATCACCAATGGTTCCAAGAAAAGAGGCAATAAATGAAATTACAAGCAAATTTGTTAGAGATAAGAATTCACAAAAATAGGATAATAAAAAGGCTGAAAGCAATGTAAAGAATACACCTCCAATAAAACCTTCTATTGTTTTCTTTGGTGAAACACTTTCAAATAACTTTTTTTTACCAAAATTTTTTCCAATAAAAAAAGCAAAGCTATCATTTACCCAAATAAAAATAATTAAGGACAAAATAGTTGACACCTCATATTGTCCGTTAACAAATGGAAGTAACATTAAGAATATAATAGAAAGAAGTAGGTATCTAATAGAAATATCAAATTTCTGAATTTTATTTGAAGGATAATTTTCCTTCTTAAAGAATAGGTTAAAAAACAATTGAATAGAACCTGAAAAACAAAGCGTTAATAAAATTTTGATTGCTGTTTCTGATAAAGAATTTGTAAATGATAAATAGGTTAATACAATTAGTAAACCATATACTAGAAAGTTTTTAAACTTTAATAATTTAAAAAATTCCCAAAGTGAAACAATACCAAATAATAAAATTAAGAGGGTGTAGGTTTCTTTTGAAAATAATATAGCACTGATAAAAAGCACGGCATAAACAAATCCGGATATAGCTCTTGTGAGAAGTTTAGTCATATTTATAAATCTTCTAAAAGCAACAAATATAGGTTTTTGGAGTTATTATTTCCGTAGTTTAAAAAATTATCATTGTCTTCCTCTATATTATATTTTTTAACGGCGCTAATATTTGTAGGAATACTTCCGTTCTTGCAATTGGTTTTAATACCTGTTAATCCCTCACCCGTATTTCTAACGAATTGACTTGTTTTTGCAAAAACAATAAAATCATCTGTTAAGGAGGCTATTTTATGGGTACTTAATTGGTTGGATGAAAAGAGTATATCACCATTATCAGAAATTAAATGTTCACATGAAGTAAAAAAAGGTTTTTTATTATCAACTTCTAACTGAAACTTTACATTAGATTTTTTTAAAAAATTATTTAACTGTTTGTCATAACATGTAATGACTTCCCAATTATTTTCTGAAATAATTTGATTTAAATTATTGATAATTTCTTTTTCGGAAATACAATAAAGAAATTTTCCTCCTTTAGAGATAAAATTATGAACAAATGCATCATCTATTGATAATTTAACTATTGGTTTTCTCTCAGTAATTTCGTTGGATGGCTCTTTACTTTTAAATAATTTCTTAAAAAAACTCATTCAAAAATTAATTTTTATTTTCTTCTTTTGTTTCTTCTTTTGTTTCTTCTTTTTCTTCTTTTTTTAATTCTTTTTCAGGAGCTTTTTCTGAAGCTTTTTCTTCTGTAGTTGAATTATCAAATGGTCTTTTACCAAATATTTTGGTTAGATCATCTTTAAAAATAACTTCTTTTTCTAACAATAATTCAGCTAGCACTGTTAATTTTTCTTCGTTTTTACTCAATATGTCTATAGCTCTTTGGTATTGAGATTCAATCATTTTTGATATTTCTTCATCAATAGTTTTTGCTGTATTTTCACTGTAAGGTTTTACAAAAGCATCATTACCTGATGAATCATAATAGGTTAAATTTCCGACTTTTTCATTTAATCCATACACAGTAACCATTGCTCTCGCTTGTTTGGTTACTTTTTCTAAATCACTCAATGCACCTGTGGATATTTTATTAAATATTATTTTTTCTGCAGCTCTACCTCCCAATGTAGCACACATTTCATCTAACATTTGTTCGGTTTGAACAATCATTCTTTCAGCTGGTAAATACCAAGCTGCACCTAAACTTTGACCTCTTGGGACTATTGTTACTTTAACTAAAGGTGCCGCATGTTCTAACATCCAACTAACAGTTGCATGTCCAGCCTCATGAAATGCGATTGTTTTTTTCTCCTTAGGTGTAATGACCTTGTTTTTTTTCTCTAAACCTCCTACTATTCTATCAACAGCATCTAGGAAGTCTTGATGATGTATCGCTTTTTTATTACCTCTGGCCGCTATTAATGCTGCTTCATTACACATGTTTGCGATATCCGCTCCAGAAAAACCGGGTGTTTGCTGTGCTAAAAAATCTATTTTAACATCATCTGATAATTTTAATGGCTTGATGTGTACTTCAAATATTTCTTCTCTTTCCTTGATGTCTGGTAGATCAACATAAATTTGTCTATCAAAACGTCCTGCTCTCATAAGAGCCGAATCTAAGACATCTGCTCTGTTCGTAGCAGCTAAAACAATAACGTTCACATCTGTACCAAAACCATCCATCTCGGTTAGTAATTGGTTTAGCGTATTCTCGCGTTCATCGTTACCTCCAGTCATACTATTTTTACCTCTAGCTCTTCCAATAGCATCTATTTCATCAATAAATATGATTGAGGGTGATTTTTGAGCAGCTTGTTTAAATAAATCTCTAACTCTTGAAGCTCCTACCCCTACAAACATTTCAACAAAATCTGAACCTGACAAAGAGAAAAATGGCACCTCTGCTTCACCAGCTACAGCCTTAGCAAGAAGAGTTTTACCCGTTCCTGGAGGTCCAACTAATAAAGCTCCTTTCGGAATTTTACCTCCTAAAGCAGTATATTTTTCTGGATTTTTTAAAAAATCTACAATTTCTTGAACTTCTTCTTTTGCTCCTTCCAAACCTGCTACATTTTCAAAAGTTGTTTTTACTTTGGTGTCTTTATCAAATAATTTTGCTTTGGATTTACCAATATTAAAAATCTGACCGCCACCTCCACCGCCTGCACCGCCGGACATTCTTTTCATAAAAAAAAGCCAAATAGCAATCAAGAGTATAAATGGTAAAAAACCAATAATAGAATCAAAAAAACTTCCTCTAGAATCTGAATCCACATCAAAATCTAAGTTTTTGTCAACCCTGTATTGATTTAGTTTATTTTCAAAATTTTGAAGATCTCCAAAATCATATTGAAATAACGGAGAACCTTTTCTAAAAAAAGGAGAACCAGATTGTTGTTTGTATTTATCCTTGGTTTCTACTTCTTTTTTTATGTATACTTCAGCTATATTTTTATTAATGATGAGAATTTTATTAACATCATTTGATTCTAATATTTTAAAGAATCTATTGGTAGATATTTTCTGTGTAGCCAGGGAAGCTTCATTTAAAAAACTAACCCCTATTAAAACAACAAAAATTGCTCCATAAATCCAGTACATATTAAACTTGAATTTTGGCACATTAGGTGTTGTATTTTTATTCTTTTCGTTCATCTATCTTTAATTAAACAGGATTGATTTCAGTTATCTTTGCATCTCCCCAGAGGCTCTCAATGTCATAAAACTCTCTAACATGATTCTGAAAAACGTGAACTACCACATTTACATAATCCATTAAAATCCATTCAGAGTTATTTTGACCCTCAACATGCCATGGTTTGTCTTTAAGTTCTTTACTCACTAATTTCTGAACAGATCCAGTAATTGCATTAACTTGAGTGTTTGAATTTCCAGAGCAAATAATAAAATAATCACAAACAGTATTTTCTATACCTCTAAGATCTAAAAGCTGAATATCATCTCCTTTAACGTCATCTATGCCTTTAATAATTACAGATATAAGGTCATCTGTATTAACTGATTTTTTTATCATTAATTTTTTTTATATTTAAAAACAAAGTTATTATTTTTTTGCGAGTATATTGCGCAGTATTAAATTAGTTTACACTTTCTTTAACACTTGAGATTAATCAAACTTGATGCCACTGAGTCTACCAATTCTTTTTTAAAAGAATTGGCTAATAATTCTTTGCTTGATAACTACACTGTAGCTGTCACTAATAATCAGACTTCTGGTAGAGGTCAAATGAACACCACTTGGCATTCAGAACCATATAAAAATCTGACTTTCAGTATATTTACCCCTCTTAAAAACTTAACTATAACACATCAACCTTATTTAAACTTCGCAATTTCACTTGGTATTTATGATGTTTTATTTCAATTCGGTATTCCCGATTTATCTATTAAATGGCCAAACGACATATTGTCAGCGAATAAAAAAATATGTGGCATTCTCATAGAAACTACTTTTTCAAATCAAAAAATTAAAAATATGATAGTGGGAATTGGTTTGAATGTTAATCAAGAGATATTTTCGAAAAAGATTTCTAATGCGAGTTCTTTAAAAATTATCATGAAAAAAGATTTTGATCTAGAAATACTTCTAAACAAAATTATTGAAAGAATTCAATTTAGGGTTTCATTAATTGAAGATGGTAAATTTACTGAGACACACAACGAATATCATAATGCATTATATAGAAGAGAAATACCCACAACATTTATAGACAAAGTAACTGATACTTTTTTTATGGGCAAGATCCAAGGAATTGCCTCTAACGGAAAAATAAAAATACAATTAGACGATGACTCTATTAAAGAGTTTGGGCTAAAACAAATTTCATTTGCTAAAGCTTAGACATATTTTCTGTAAGGGTTTCTATAAAAGTTGTTAATGGTTTTTTTACCATCATTGCCATCATTGGATTAAAATCTCCTTTAAACTCTAATTGAACCTCTGAGACTTGGTCAGACAAAGAGGATATGTTAGCTTCTAAAGTGAAAGATAATTTACTACTCGCTGCCCCCAGAACAACTTTAGAATACTCAGTACAATCTCCTAAAACAAGCCTAATTTCTGGCATCCCTTTAAGAGCAAATAAAAAGGAATTTCCATCTACTTCAAACTTTTCAGTGTTAGAAGGCATTAATAATTCAAAATTATTAAGCGTTGTAAAGAATTCGTAAATACCTTTTTCGGATCTATCAATCGTTATTTTTTTTCCTTCTATATGCATACTATTATTGTTTCCAATTTTCTGGATTTTTTCTCCATTCTGTTAATGTATCTAATTCTTTTTCGGTAATATATTTGCTATCCATTGCTTGTTCTAATAAATGGGAATAATCACTCAAGGTAGTGAGGTCTACATTACTGTTTTTAAAATTTTCAGAGGCCAAGTCAAATCCATATGAGAAAATAGCTACCATTCCCTTAACAGTTGCTCCAAACTCCTGAAGAGCTTTCACTGCATTTAAGCTACTTTTACCAGTACTAATAAGATCTTCAATTACTACCACATTCTGACCATTTTCTAGATGCCCTTCTATTTGATTTTTACGACCATGACTTTTAGGTTCTGGTCTAACATAAATGAAAGGAACGCCTAACTCTTGCGCAACTAATACACTGATAGCTATGGCTCCAGTAGCAACTCCAGCAATTACGTCTGGCTTACCATATTTAGACTCAACTATTTTTGAAATTTCTTCTTTTAAAAAGACACGGACAGGAGGATAGGAAAGAGTAACTCTATTGTCACAATAGATTGGTGATTTCCAACCTGATGCCCAAGTGAATGGCTCAGTAGGGCTTAACTTAATGGCTTTTACTTGTAATAAAATCTCTGCAGTCTTTTTTGCTATATCTTTGTGTAAAATCATATTCGCAAATGTATAAAGTTTTTATTAATGAAAGACCTATTATTTTGACAGATTCTTTCTGTAAAGAAAGTGATTTTGTTCATTTAAATTATGAAGAGATTACCATCCCTGGAATCATTTCTAAACTAACAAAAGAATCAATAGGCGGGATGGTGCTTTTTTGTAAAAATCTCGAAGAATCTTGGGACGATTTTAAAAGTAACTTTAAAGTTGTACCAGCTGCTGGTGGATTAGTATTAAATAAAGAAAATGAATTTTTGTTTATTTTCAGAGGTTGTAAGTGGGATTTACCTAAAGGAAGAGTTGAGAAAGGAGAAAAGATTAAAGAAACTGCTGTAAGAGAAGTACAAGAAGAGTGTGGTATTTCAAATGTAATCGTTCATGAATTTTTAATAACTACGCATCACATATTTTATTACAATGAAAAAATTAAATTAAAAGAAACTCACTGGTTTCATATGAAATTAAATGGTAGAGAAATTTTAACTCCTCAATTAGAGGAAGGAATTACTGATGTTGTTTTTAAAAACAAAGAAGACTCTGTGAGAGCTATTCAAAATAGTTATAAAAATATTAACTTAGTTTTTAAGGCTTTTTACCAAAATCAATACTAAAAAAACGATCCTCTTGTAAGTTTAATTCGTTAAACACTTTACAGGGTGTTTGATTTATTCTACTATCTTTGCCGACTTTAAAAAACCCATCATATCATGAATGCATTTGTTAGGAAAAGAGTAAAAAACGTACAAAATGATATCCTTTCAGGAATTACAGTAGCATTAGCATTGGTTCCAGAAGCAGTTGCTTTTGCTTTTGTGGCTGGTGTAGATCCTTTAGTTGGTTTGTATGCAGCATTTATGGTAGGTTTAATCACCTCTATTTTTGGAGGGAGACCTGGAATGATTTCTGGAGCTACAGGTGCACTAGCAGTTGTAATGGTAAGTTTGGTTAGCGAGGGAAATGCAATGGGAACTGCAAGTGAAAACTTGGGGCTATACTACCTTTTTTTGACAGTAATTTTAATGGGATTTATTCAGATACTCGCGGGAGTTTTTAAACTTGGAAAATTTGTTCGTTTAATTCCTCACCCGGTAATGATGGGCTTTGTTAACGGATTAGCTATTGTTATTTTCCTATCGCAACTTGGTATGTTTAAAACTTCTGTTGGAAGTGAGAAAGTATGGCTAGATGGTGAAAACTTGTATATGATGATTGGTCTGGTAGGACTAACTATGTTAATTATGTGGGGACTTCCTAAAATTAAGGCAACTAAGAAATTGCCAGAAGCATTAATTGCCATTCTAGTAGTTGCCGGAATTGTAATCTTTTCAAATCTAAATGTCGCTACTGTTGGATCATTTATTAGAGATGGTGGTGGTGAAGGTCTTCAAGGTAGTTTTCCAACCGTAGAATTAGATACTTTCTCTAAAATACCTATGAGCTTAAACACGTTTTTATTTATTCTTCCTTACGCTCTAATTCTAGCTGCCATAGGTTTAATAGAGTCTTTAATGACCCTAAATCTTGTAGACGACTTAACAGAAACTAGAGGAAACTCAAATAGAGAATGTATTGCTCAAGGAAGTGCTAACATCATTACAGGTTTGTTCGGAGGTATGGGAGGTTGTGCTATGATAGGACAATCCATCATAAATATTAAAGGAGGGGGAAGAGGAAGATTATCTGGAATTACAGCAGCAGTTATGCTGTTGATTTTTATATTATTTGCTTCTTCGTATATAGAACAAGTTCCAATTGCCGCATTGGTTGGAGTAATGTTTATGGTTGTTATTGGAACATTTGCATGGTCTAGTTTTAGAATTATGAACAAAATACCCATGTCAGATTTGATTGTATTAATTTTAGTTTCTGGACTTACTGTTATTTTTGATTTAGCCATAGCCGTAATAGCGGGGGTAATCGTAAGTGCATTAGTATTTTCATGGGAAAATGCAAAAAGAATTAGAGCTAGAAAAAGAATTAAAAAAGATGGAACTAAGGTGTATGAAATATGGGGACCTCTTTTCTTTGGAAGCATCACTGCCTTTAATGATAAATTTGATGTGAAAAATGATCCAGATTCTGTAGAGATAGATTTTGTAGAATCTAGGATTTCAGATCACTCTGCATTAGAAGCAATTTTTGTTCTAGTAGAAAAATATCAGGCTGTTGGAAAAAAAATCACCTTGAAACATCTAAGTGCAGATTGTAAAGTATTATTGTATAAAGCTAATCCTATATTTCATCAGGTAATAGAGGAGGATATTGAAGATCCTCGTTATCACCTAGCAGCAAATCCAGAAAAATTCCCAAAATCACTATCTGAATATAAATTTTAATATTTGAAGTCTAGCTTTTAACTCTACACCATTCCGTGATCAGACAAAGGTAACGAACGAACTCGCTTTCCCGTAGCACTAAAAATTGCATTAGTAATAGCAGCAGAAACTGGCGGAACACCTGGCTCTCCAACTCCTGTTGGATCTTCGTCATTATCAACTAAGTGAACATGAATATTAGGTGCGTCTATCATTCGAGTCATTTGATAATCGTGAAAATTACTTTGATCTACAGCACCATTTTTAGTCGAAATTTTACCAAACATCGTTATAGACATTCCAAAAATTGCTGCACCCTCCATTTGATTAATTACCGCATCTCTATTCACGTACATTCCACAATCTAAAACAGAATATATATTTTCAATTTTTACTTTTTTACTTTTTACAGAAACCTCTGCTACAGTAGCAACATAACTATAAAAACTATAATGAATGGCTACTCCTAAACCGTGACCTTCTGGGAGTTCTCTTTCCCAGTCAGATAGTTTTTTTGCTTCTAATAATACATTTTTTAGTCGTGCTACATTAAATGGATGAGGAGATTTTTCAGTTGAAATTTTATCTTCTCCTAATAAATTAAGTCTAAAATCTATAGCATCTTTTCCAGAGGCGACGGCCAATTCGTCAACAAAAGAATTAATTCCAAATCCGCTGATAATATTGGAAACAGAACGCAACCAACCTATTCTCAAATGAGATTCAGCTTTGGCATTCTCTATTTGAATATTTGGAATATTATATGGATTATTGGTAAAACCCATTCCTAACTCAAATCCCGCAATATAATCAGACATTGGCTTAAAACTTGATGTTATAGATGGAAAAGCTACACGGTGCAACCAGCCTGTCACATTGCCATTCTTATCCAGTGAGCCTTTCACATATTGTGCGTTTTGAGCATGGTAAAAACTATGTTGGATATCATCTTCACGTGACCAAACTACTTGAACTGGTGCTTTAATTTTTTGAGATAATGACACCGCTTCCACTACAAAATCAGATTTAGATTTACGTCCAAAAGCACCCCCTAACATCATAACATTGATTGTAATATCTTCAATGGCAAATCCAAAAAAATGAGCAATTTCAGCACGAACCGTCTGTGGATCTTGAACTGGCGCCCAAACATCACATTTCCCATCCCGAACCCAAGCCAAAGCATTTGGAACTTCCATAGGCGCATGGGCTAAATGAGGCATTGTATAAGTTGCTTCTATTACTTTATCTGCATTATTAAAAGCCTTAGTCACGTCTCCTTTAAAAGGGGGAACTACTTTAGCTGTATTGTGAATTCTGTCAATAAGTTTTTCTTTAAATTTTTCAGAATCATAAGATTCATTTATTCCAGAATTCCATTCTATATTTAAATTATTTTTCCCTTGAAAAGCAGACCATGTATTGTTAGCTACAACAGCTACACCACCTAGCATTCCAAAAAACTGACCCGCAGGAGGGATTAATCTATCCAATTGAACAACTTGCTCTACTCCAGAAATTTCTTCTGTGTCTGAGCTATCATAGCTTTTTACTGATCCAAAAGTAACAGGACTTCTCGCAATAGATGCATATTTCATGTTTGGTAATCTAGCATCTAATCCGTATTTAGATTTTCCATGAAGAAAATCTTCCATATCAATACCTCTAATTACTTTTTTCCCGATGTATTTAAAGTCTTTTTTATCTTTTAAAATAATATTTTCATCGGATGGAATTGGAATTGTTTTTGCTTCTTCTACTAAATCTCCAAAAAACACTTTTTCACCTGAAGAACTATTTACAATGAAATGGTTTTCGGCTTTACAATTTTCAACAGATGTACCCCATTTTTTTGCAGCTGCTTGCTCTAGTATAGAGCGTGCCATTGCTCCCATTTTTCGCATAGGTCTCAAAAGAGTTCTTATACTTCTAGATCCATCAGTATTTTGATTTCCAAACTTAGCATCACCTGTTGCTTGCTGAACACTAACATATTGCCAATCTGCCTCTAAATCTTCAGCAATTGCAGAGGCCATAGATGTTCTAATGCCTTGACCCATTTCTGATCTTGCGACTACTATGGTTACTTTACCGTCTTTTTGTAACTGAATAAAAAGATTTGGAACAAAAGAAATACCGTCTTCTAGGGTATTGATAACTATTTTTTCTGGTGACACATTGCATCCAAGAATTAATCCTCCAGAAGCTAATCCAACTATTTTTACAAAATCTCTACGTTTCATTTGAATCTTTTCCATTAAGCTTGTTTTTTAAGTTCAACTGCTTCTTTTATTGCCTTTTTTATTCTAACATAGGTTCCACATCTACAAATATTTCCACTCATGGCATTGTCTATATCTTTATCAGTTGGATTTTCGTTGGTATCTAATAACTCAGCTGCAGAAATCAACTGACCAGATTGACAATATCCACATTGTGGTACACTGTTGTTTCTCCAAGCTTGTCGTAACGCTGTTAAACTATCTGATGATCCTTCAATTGTTGTAATTTTCTTACCAACACCTTGGCTAACCATGGTACTACAAGAGCGAACCACTACTCCATCTATCATAATAGAACAGGCTCCGCACTGAGCTACACCACAACCAAATTTGGTTCCTGTTAACCCAATTAAATCTCTTATTGCCCATAGTAATGGCATACCCTCTGGGGCTTTAATTTGATAATCTTGACCGTTTATTGTAAGTGTTTGCATAGTTTATTTTATTGATGGGTACAAGTTAAGAAAAATAATACTTTTAAAAATATGTAAAATCTACTCATATACCTTATATATAGGTAGTAATAGATGAGCTTTTTCATAATATAGACTTCTCTTGTAAATAAAGTCGAGCTGTGCCCTAGAGTTTTTTGAAAATTCTTTATCGGTGATCATCTTGTCTTTAAAAATAGAATTAAGAGAAGGATTTTCTTTCAAAATTTGCTCGGCAACATCCTCAAAAACATATGATGAATACCCCTCTTTTTGTTGCAATACGGTATCAAAAAAATTCCAATTAAAAAAAGAATCTGTGGCCTCTGGCTCCAGAGTTTCAAACACATACCTTACTCCTTTCTGATTTGTTGGAATGTATATATCTCCTTCGGAAAAAGTAACAGATGAAAACTCTTTTTTTATTCTTGTACTATAATGCAAATAATGACCTTCATATGCGGTCTTTCTTGTTTTATAATCAGCTACATGAAGTGTTTCTACAACAAATGTAGTATCTGATTTAAACTGGCTATATTCTATGTTGTTATTTTGTAAACGATCTAGAACTCGGTGCCATCCTTTTTTTAAAATATATGCTTTTGGAATGATGATCTCTTTTTTTGGCCTGAACTCATTTACATATTCAACTGGCTCTATATAAGGTTTAGCTTTATCATAAAACAAGCGTTTGCCGTTAGTTACTTTACTAGGAATTTTTTCTCCTTCAAAGCCTCTAAATTGAATCATAGAAGGTTCTTTTTTTGAATTGATTTCAAAGGTGATTGGATAAGTCTTCTTTTTTAAGATTTCATGTATTGCATTTTTACGAACTCTCTTAATATCACTAGATCGATCTCCTGTAAAATCTAATACAGAGAACATCAATTCATAGGTTTGATTTACTCGTACATCATATGGCTTTAACATATGTGTTTCTACCATCATCCCTAAAGTATTGAATAAAGTAGAGTATCCAGTTGAATACCTTGGAGAATCATAAAATTGAGACCATCCTTCTTTTGGAGTTTTTCCCCAAACATTTACATACGGGGTTACGGGCATATTCTTTATTGCCATAGAACTTTCTAGTGCAGGTCTCATTTGGGTTTCAATAAACTTCCCTAAAGAACCACCTAATTTGTTATGCTGAGTAAATAAATGGGAAATAGCATATTGGTAATCTGCCCCATTACTAACATGATTGTCTATAAATACATCTGGATCAATCACATGAAAAATTTGTGCAAATGAAGCGGCATTTTTAGTATCTTGTTTTACAAAATCTCTATTTAAATCAAAATTTCTTGCATTTCCTCGAAATCCATATTCTTTTGGTCCATTTTGATTGGCTCTTGAATGTGAATTTCTATTCAATGATCCACCTATATTGTAGATTGGTATCACCGAAATAATTGTATTTTGATATTTATTTTTGAGGGAATCATTTTGAACAATATCTCTTAGCAACAACATAGAAGCATCAATACCATCAGATTCTCCGGGGTGAATTCCATTATTAATTAACACCCTGTTTTTTTTAGAATTTTTAATGGAATTTAATTGTGTTTTACCATCAGTATTATAAACTATCAAATGCAATGGTAAACCAGCATCTGTTTTCCCCATCTCAAAAAATGAAATTTCCGAATATGCATTAGAAAGTTCTTTATAATAATCAATAATATCAACGTATTCTGGTGTTTCTGTACCCTCTGACTTTTCAAATTGAGTGATGAAATAATCACTAGGTTTTTGTTGATTACAGGAGGCAACAGATATTACAAACAAAAAAAATATTATTTTCTTCATAAACCTAAAAGACAATCTTTGAAGAAATACAATTTGGCACTAGACTTGAAACATCTCCACCATTGATTAAGACCTCTCTAACTATAGAAGATGAAATGTAAGATGTTTTTGCTGCAGTTAATAAAAAAACTGTTTCAATTGGTGCTAAATCTCTGTTTGTATGTGCTATTGCTTTTTCAAACTCAAAGTCTGCAGGGTTTCTTAAACCTCTTATGATATAGTCAATACCGTGTTTTTTACATAAATCTACAGTTAAACCTTTATAGGTAACAACCTTCACATTTTTATATTCTTGGAAGCATTCTTCAATAAATTTTTTTCTTTGATCTAGGGAAAACATATATTTTTTGTTGGAATTAATTCCAATAGCAATATAAATTTCGTCAAACAATGGAATTGCTCTTGAAATAACATCTTCATGACCCAGTGTAATTGGGTCAAATGAACCTGGAAAAACTGCTTTTTTCATGTGGTTTAATTTAGCGCCATTTGAATGGCATTATCAAATAAATCAGTTAAACTTATTGATGCTTCTTTAGCTTGTTGGGGTAATAAGCTTTCCTCTGTCATTCCTGGAACAGTATTTATTTCTAAAAAATAAGGCTCTCCGTCAACTAATATAAATTCGGAACGTGAAAATCCACTCATATTCAAAACTCGATAGACTTTTCTTGCAGTATTAATGACTTTCTTTTTTTCAACATCTGATATTCTTGCAGGGGTAATTTCTTTAGATTTACCCTTGTATTTGGCTTCATAATCAAAAAAATCATTTTCTGAAACAATTTCTGTTATTGGTAAAACTTCTATCTTTCCCTGATACTCTATAATACCCACAGAAACCTCCTTGCCATCCAAAAACGACTCAATTAAAATTTCTTCATCTTCTTTACAAGCTTTCATTATGGCATCCTCTAGATTTTCTTCTTTGTATACTTTGGAAATACCAAAGCTAGAACCAGATCTATTTGGCTTCACAAAACAAGGTAATCCAACTTTTTCAATAATTTTGACTGTATTTATTTCGTCTCTTTGATGCATATAATAAGAATTGGCTGTTTGAATTCCATACTCTTTGATAACACTTAAAGTGTCTCGTTTATTAAATGTTAGAGACATCTGATAAAAAGGTGCAGAAGTATGCTTAATACCTAGCAAATCAAAATAAGCTACTAGTGCTCCATTTTCTCCCGGATTACCGTGAATAGCATTAAAAACACAATCAAAATTAACTTTAATATCTTTTTTTACAAATGAAAAATCATCTTTGTCAATTTTATATTCTTGAGTATCTAATTTCACAAACCATCTATCTTTAAAGATGTAAACTTTATACAATGCATACTTATTAGCATCGAGAGAGTTATAAACTACATCACCGCTTTTTAAAGAAATTTCAGCTTCAGAGGAATAACCTCCCATGACAATGGCAATATTTTTTTGCATTTAACTATTGGTTTACACACAAACTTAGTTAAAATTTCGTTGATAGATAAAAGAAATGTCAATTCGATTACTTCTATTTTTACATTACATTTGTCCTAAAATAAAAAAAGAAAAAAAATGAATTTCTTTAGATTTTTAAAAAGTAAGTCATTCCTCGTTCAAATTGCAATTGCTGTTGCAGGTATCTTTTTGTTGGTATTCGTATTAAAATGGTGGCTTGGTTTTACTACAAATCACAAACAAAAAATTCAAGTTCCTAACTTAAATAAAATGTCATTAACTGAAGTTGAAACAACATTAAAAGAATTAAATTTAGACTTTATTGTTATAGATTCTGCTAGTTATAATCCTAACTATCCAAAAAAATCAGTCATAGATCAAACTCCAAAATTTGGAGATTTTGTCAAAGAAAAAAGGAAAATATATTTAACCTTAAATCCAACAAAATATAGAGACGTAAGTATTCCTGACGTGAATGGACTTTCAAAACGTCAAGCCATAACTCAATTAGAATCTATCGGATTTAAAATTGGTGATATCTCCTACATACCTGATGTTGGAAAAAATGTAGTACGTGGTTTGAAATTTAACGGAAAAAAATTAAAGTCTGGAGCTAAATTATCAAAAAATGCAACCATAGATTTAATTTTGGGTGATGGAAAGCTTTAATAAATTATGACGGACAATCAAAACACAGATCTTGAAAATGATGAATTATATGAGCATCATAAAGTCATAGCTACTGATGGTCAACTCCCTCTCCGTGTTGATAAATTTTTAATGAATTTTATTGAAAATGCTTCACGAAACAAACTTCAACAAGCCGCAAAAGAAGGTAATATTTTAGTAAATAATATCGCTGTAAAAGCAAATCATAAAGTAAAACCAAAAGATGTAGTTAGAATTGTTTTAGCATATCCACCAGCAGAAAACTTATTGGTTGCAGAAAACATTCCTATTGATATAATTTATGAGGATGAAACTATCATGGTTGTTAATAAACCTGCAGGAATGGTTGTTCATCCTGGACACGGAAATTCTAGCGGAACTTTAGTAAACGGACTAATTTATCATGTAGAAAACCTACCCACTAATAGTAACGAAAGACCTGGTTTGGTTCACAGAATTGATAAAGACACTAGTGGATTATTGGTAGTTGCCAAAACTGAATTTGCCATGGCTCATTTATCCAAGCAATTTTTCGATAGAAAAACCAACCGTAAATATCTTGCTTTAGCATGGGGAAATATTGAGGAAGATGAGGGAACCATAGAAGGAAATATTGGAAGAAGCTTTAAAAATAGATTACAAATGGATGTTTTTCCAGAGGGTGAATATGGTAAACATGCAGTTACTCATTTTAAAGTTTTGGAACGTCTTACATACGTAACCTTGGTAGAATGCAAATTAGAAACAGGAAGAACTCATCAAATTAGAGCTCATTTTAAGCATATTGGACATACGTTATTTAATGATGAACGCTATGGAGGAAACAATATTTTAAAAGGAACCACCTACACAAAATATAAGCAATTTGTGGAAAACTGTTTTAAGATACTGCCAAGACAAGCACTTCATGCAAAAACTCTTGGATTTAGACACCCTATTACCAAAGAAATGATGCAATTTGATAGTGAAATTCCAGAAGACATGAATAAATGTCTTGATAAATGGAAAACATATACAATTAACTCAAAAGATTAATTTTATATTTTACATATGCTTTCAAATAAAAGGTTACTTGCTACATGTTAATTTTTAAGTAAAATTAAAATTTCTCATAAAACTTGACTATCTCTGTTAGTATCTTTACTTTTACTTTATTAATATTTGACCAATGAAAATCATAATTTCTCCTGCTAAATCTTTGGATTTTGAGAGCTCTGCCAAAACAACTATGTTCACTCAACCTTCTTTTTTAGATGAATCTTCTCAAGTTATAAAAAAACTAAAAAGTTTGTCTAAAAACAGGCTTAGTGAATTAATGAAGATATCACCCAATTTAGCAAGCTTAAATTATGATAGAAATCAAAATTGGGAAACTCCTTTTACTACAAAAAATTCAAAACAAGCAATATACGCTTTCACCGGTGAGGTTTTTAAGGGAATAGAAGTATCCTCGCTTGCTGATGACAAAATAAACTCCCTACAAGACAGACTAAGAATTTTATCGGGATTATACGGCTTATTGAAACCTTTAGATTTAATACAGCCCTATCGTTTAGAGATGGGGACTCGAATTAAAATTGGTCAAGCCAACAATCTCTATAAATTTTGGGATACAACTTTAGCAGAGGCTCTAAATAATGAAATGGATGATGGCGAATTACTAATAAATTTAGCTAGTTCAGAATATTTCAAAGCAGTGCCAAAAAAAATATTGAAAAATCAAATGACAACTCCAATTTTTAAGGAATTAAAAAATGGAGAATATAAAATTGTAATGACCTATGCAAAAAGAGCGCGTGGTTTAATGGTCCGTTATATTTTAGACAACAATGTTAACTCATTAGAGGAACTTAAGGGTTTCAATGTTGAAGGATATGGATTTTCAGAAGTTTTATCTACAGATTCTGAATTTGTATTTACTAGGTAGTTGTTATTATTTTTTCATCCTACTCATAACCCACACATGTGGTGCTGTCACAGCAAATAAAACAATGAAAATTACTGAATTAAATAAACTTTCACTCAAAAAGTAGTAGGCGCAGACTAGTCCAACAATACTAATCATCCAATAAATTAGGGCAGTTTTCAAATACTCATAAACTGTTTTAAAAGAATATACTCCCGATAAAAATTTAGTTTGTTCTATTATGGAGGGTAAACTATGCCATAATACAAAATAGATAGCAAAACCTAAGATTAAGGAACTAGTTTTAAAAACCAAGTACAAAAGGAGTATGTAAAACAATTCTTTAAAAACATTTAATTTATTTTTTATACCCTTTAAAAACTGAAAGAAATAAAGGCTTAATAAAAGAATGCAAGAAAAAATAAGCATTCTAAATATCCAAGTCTCAGGAATAATTTCACCCGTTAAGTTAAGCATTATTAATTCTACGTCTTTTATATTTTCAATAAAAATCAAAGAAAAGATCAATAAACCGTAAGATATATAAAGGAGAGATTTAAAAATAACTGTTCCATTAAATTTATTTTCTAAATGTTGCTCACCAAAGTGATAAGAACTTAAAAAAACAAAAAATAGGATAGAGAAAAACGGAACTATAATATAAGTAACCACACACAAAATAATAAGCGACAAATAGAAACCAGTTGATTTTAAGAAATCAATTTTACTATTTTGTTGTTTTTTTAGAATTGTAAAATCATTTGAACCATGAACTATCCCTATCGATAAAACAATTATGTACGCGATAGAATCCTCTATAATTTGACCAAATTGGATACTTATCCAAAATAGCAGAAATGTAAAAAAAATCATAAAATCTTGATAATGTATTCTCAAAAGACTTGTTTTTTTTCAAAGTTAATATTTTTTTTGTATTTTCGTTCGGGTTCTATTAATAAAACCTAAACAAAAACTAATTACTAACAAACAAATTTTTTATGAATTATTTAAATTTTATGGCAATTTCTGTTCCAACTGATGGTACAGGATTTACGTTCTGGCTTGGAGCCATGGCTATGATGGCAGCATCAGTATTTTTCTTCCTGTCTATGAACAGTGTTGATTCTAAATGGAGAACATCTCTTTTAGTCTCTGGACTAATTACATTCATTGCTGCAGTTCACTACATGTACATGAGAGATGCTCATGCAGCAGGTGACTCTACCACAGTGTTCAGGTATGTAGATTGGATTTTAACAGTACCTCTAATGTGTGTTGAATTTTACTTAATACTTAGAGTTGCTGGAGCAACCAAATCACACATGTGGAAATTAATTGGATTCTCAACCATAATGTTAGTCACAGGATTTTTTGGTGAATCTGGCTGGGATGGCGGAATGTTAAACGCTTCCATGTGGGGATTATTATCTGGTCTAGCTTACTTCTATATAGCTTACGAAGTTTGGTTAGGAAGTCTGAAAAAATTAGCTGTTGAAGCTGGAGGTAACGTGCTAAAAGCTCACAATACCTTATGTTGGTTCCTTCTAGTTGGTTGGGCTATTTATCCATTAGGATACATGGCAGGTACTGATGGATGGTACAACGGAATTGAAAATGTTCTTCCTTCTATGGAAGTTATATACAATATTGGAGATGCTGTCAACAAAATTGGATTTGGTCTTGTAGTTTACACTTTAGCTGTAAGCAAAGACTAATACCCTTTTTAAAAACAATAAAAAAACCCAAGTAATCTAATTACTTGGGTTTTTTATTTGTCTAAAATATAGTAGTTATTTAGACTTAAATGGTAAGTAAGGATTTTTTATGAAGTTTACAAAACTAGAAATAATACCATAGAAAAATTTATAAATTGCTAAAGCAACATATAATTTAGCTAATACTACTACAACACCAACATATTCCCAAGCTACAGATATTAAACCATCCCAGCTCCATGCACTTCCTGATGACATTGTGGGATCCCAGTTTGCCCAATCATTAGCAAGAATATTACTAATAAATTGAAGATTTAAAAGACTAGCTAACTCTGCAGTGGCTGCCATTGGTAATGCATACGCATAACTGATGTTTTCTACCCACCCAGTAGCAAAATCTCCTGATACACTTATCGAAGTAGCCCACGATAATGTCATTGCAAAAGCTCCAAAAAGAGCAACAATAGCAGCAACATGACCTAATATTTTAATGTTAGCAAGAGCTAAATCTTTAAAAATAAAATCAATTGTTCCGCTTTTAGATTCAGCTAAACTGTCTCCAGCCGCTCTAATTACCTGCGAAATTGGAAATGCTGCATACACCCATATCAACATAGATATAATATTAGCAACGATATCCATTTTATCTCCCATTCCTCCATTCCAGAGAGGGGAAAGAATAACAACTAATGATGTTAATAGTACTACAAGAGCAGAAACTGTGTAAAATTTACCTACCCAGCTAGGGATGTTACTCTCAGAATCTTGAACCCAAGAGTTAAATGTGTTTCCTGGTAATTTAGAATTGACTACTTGAGGTAAGTCGAGTAATCTGTTTAAAATTTTCTCCATTTTTAAAAAATATTTATTGGTTAGTACCACTCAAATTACAATTAATTAATTAATTAACAATATTTTAACTTTTTAGAAGCTTCATTTTTTAATGAATTAAGTTAACAAGCAAAAGATAAAAAAATTCATTTTATTACTATAATAGGTACTTAAGCCCTACTTATGAAGAAGAAAAAAGTGTAGTGTACTTGTTAATAACTTATTTAAATTGAAAAGCCCTGAAAATCAGTGTTTTAGTGATTTTTATGAAAAACAATAAAAAAAATATTTTGTGAATTGTAATTTACACTTCATGTTAACTAACAGAATTTTAAGATAAAAACAAATTTTAATTTGGTCTAGAATTTTGATTCTTGAGCTAATTCTTTAACAAGTAAATAATAAAAAATCGCTCTATACTTAACTCTGTTTGTTTTACCCATCAGGTCAGACACTCTCGAAATAGCATCATCCAAATACTCACCATCTTCCAAACTTAGTTTATTGATTAAAAAATTATTTTTTACAGTAAATAGTTCTTTTGGATCAGAGGTTGAAACAGAGGCAGCATCCCTCTTAAAGATTGAAGGACCTAAACCTTTAGTTACTTTTTTAAATAATTCATCTTCATATGCCAATCCCATAGAATCCATATTTTTTTTATAGAAGATAATTTTCTCATCAAATTTACTCATGCTTAATTTTTTTCATCAATACTAGCGGCCAAATATAACCAAAAACAAACTTGTGAAGTTTATGAATTTAGCTAACAACTATTTAATTTCTGTCAAAATGTCATCAAAAAAAGAGAAAATAGTTTAAAAATATGACAAACTTTAATTAATAATCTATTGGCATACAAATTGTCAATAATTTGTAAAATAAATTGAAGAATTTAATTATAAATATAAAATTATGAGTAAAATTATTGGAATCGATTTAGGAACAACCAATTCATGTGTTTCAGTAATGGAAGGTAATGAACCTGTTGTAATTCCTAACTCAGAAGGAAAAAGAACTACTCCTTCTATTGTTGCTTTTGTAGAGGGTGGAGAAAGAAAAGTTGGAGACCCAGCAAAACGTCAAGCAGTTACTAATCCAACAAAAACGGTTTATTCAATCAAAAGATTCATGGGAAATAAGTTTTCAGAATCTAATAAAGAAGTTACCAGAGTACCTTATAAAGTAGTTAAGGGCGATAATGACACACCTCGTGTTGATATAGATGGTCGTTTGTATACACCACAAGAAATATCAGCTATGGTATTACAGAAAATGAAAAAAACTGCAGAAGACTATTTAGGTCAAGATGTTTCTGAAGCTGTGGTAACAGTCCCTGCATATTTTAATGATGCCCAAAGACAAGCCACAAAAGAAGCTGGTGAGATAGCTGGTTTAAAAGTTAGTAGAATTATTAACGAACCAACAGCAGCAGCTTTAGCCTATGGTCTAGACAAATCTAATGACGATAAAAAAATTGTTGTATTTGATTTTGGTGGAGGAACTCATGACGTTTCTATACTTGAATTAGGAGATGGAGTTTTTGAGGTATTAGCTACGGACGGAGACACTCATTTAGGTGGAGATGATGTTGATGAAAAAATTATCAACTGGCTAGCAGAAGAATTCAAAGCTGACGAAAATATGGATTTAAGAAAAGATCCAATGGCGTTACAACGTTTAAAGGAAGCTGCTGAAAAAGCGAAGATAGAATTATCAAGCACAACTTCTACAGAAATAAATTTACCATACGTTACAGCTACTGCAAGTGGCCCAAAACACTTGGTAAGAACTTTATCAAAAGCAAAGTTTGAGCAATTAATTGATGACCTTGTAAAAAGAACCATCAAACCATGTCAAACTGCATTAAAAAATGCTGATCTAACTACTTCAGATATAGATGAAATTATTTTAGTAGGAGGTTCTACAAGGATACCAGCTATCCAAGAAGCAGTTGAAAAATTCTTTGGAAAGTCTCCAAGTAAAGGTGTAAATCCAGATGAAGTAGTTTCATTAGGAGCCGCAATACAAGGTGGAGTTTTAACAGGTGAGGTAAAAGATGTTTTATTATTAGATGTTACCCCATTATCGTTAGGTATTGAAACAATGGGTAATGTATTTACTAAATTAATTGATGCAAATACTACCATACCAACAAAGAAATCACAAGTATTTTCTACTGCAGTAGACAACCAACCATCTGTTGAAATTCACGTATTGCAAGGTGAAAGAGCAATGGCTGCTGACAATAATACAATTGGTCGTTTCCATTTAGATGGACTACCGCCAGCTGGAAGAGGAATTCCACAGATTGAAGTTACCTTTGATATAGATGCCAACGGAATCATTAAAGTTTCAGCTTTAGATAAAGGAACTAACAAGTCTCATGAAATTAGAATTGAAGCCTCGTCTGGTTTATCAGAGGAAGAAATTGAAAAAATGAAGCAAGATGCTGAAGCTAATGCCGATGCAGATAAGACAGCTAAAGAAACTGTAGAGAAAATAAATGCTGCAGATGGAATGATTTTTCAAACAGAAAAGCAACTTAAAGAATTTGGAGAAAAATTATCTGATGATAAAAAAGGTCCAATTGAAACTGCTCTAGTAGAACTAAAAGCTGCACATGAGTCTAAAGACTTAGCGCAAATTGATGCTGCTATGGAGAAGATTAATGAAGCTTGGAAAGTTGCCTCTGAAGAAATGTACAAAGCAGAACAAGAAGCTGGAGCAAATCCTGGTGCAGATCAAGGTCAGCCAGAATCAGCAACAGAAAGTGATAATGTAGAAGATGTAGATTTCGAAGAAGTTAAATAATTTTCTAGAAATTATATAAATAATAAAACGCAATCATTAATTTGGTTGCGTTTTATTATTTAAAATAAATACCGATTGATTACTTTCAATAAAAATACCTTTTTCAAAAATACATACTGTGAGTTTCAAGAGGTAAATCATATGGATATTGATGAAAAAAATTGTTACAAGAGCAAACATAACAGTCTTTATTTCATTACAAAAGAAGGAGTCTACAGAAAATCAAACCATTGGGGAAGAGTTGCCTCTTGTAGGTGGAAATTGATACCATCTTCATCTTATAAAAATCAACAAACAGTATTGGCATTTGCAAAATGGAAAGATTTTTATTCGTTACTTGAGACTGAAAAATTATTCTATATTTCAGTAAATTTTGAAACAAAAAAAACAAAAATTAAAATTTCAAAATCAAAAAAAAGGCCAAATTTACTTACTTTAAATAAAGCTCAAATAAAAGAAAAACAAATTAAACATCTATTTAAAGAAGATAAATGGGCAAAATATTTTAATAGTAATATAGAGGAACTAAGGTTTAAAATAATTTCTAAACTTATCAATTCAGAATCACCATTACCATTAATTAAACTAAATTTAAGATTGAATTGAGTACAATATCAAATTTGGTTTTTATACAGATGATTTATAAATAAAGAATCTTAACATAAAAAATTGGGAATTTTTTATGCTAGGGATTAAAAAAATCAAAAGATATTTGAATAATTATAAGATAAAATGAAATTCTTTTTAATCTCCTTTTTACTTTTATTTAATGGTATTTCTACCCTAACTGCTCAGGAAAATAAAACCCTAACAATTACTTTAGAAATCACTACAACAAAGTACAACAAGGGTCATGTACTACTAGCATTGTATGACTCTGAGAAAAATTACATGAAAGAAATCTTTAGAAGCGCTGAAGTTCCCATAAAAAATCACAGGGCAAAAATTGTTTTTAATTTACTTGAAAAAGGTGAATTTGCTTTTTCCTTTTTTCAAGATTTGAATGAAAATAAAAAAATAGATACTAATTTTTT